>JBBSJX010000252.1:0-6228 GCA_038256825.1 Chitinophagales bacterium | reverse complement strand
TACTTCACCCTGGTTTCACGGCTTTTTTATAATGTCGATGGCTTTATGGGGAACCGTAATAGGTGCCATATTTGGCGGAATACCTACCGAAAAATACGGCCGTAAAAAAGTGCTTTTTTGGATTGGTATTTTATTCAGCGTTTCAGCGTTGGGCTCAGCTTTTGCCCCGGACCCTTATACATTTTCTTTCTTCCGTTTTATCGGCGGCTTAGGTATTGGGGTTTCTTCAGTTGCGGCACCAACTTATATTTCCGAAATATCTACACCGGCAACAAGAGGCCGTTTAGGCGTTATGTACCAGTTTAATATAGTATTTGGTATTTTAATGGCATTCCTTTCCAATTACTTTTTTGAAGGTATGGGCGGTGAAAATGCCTGGCGCTGGATGCTGGGTGTGATGGCAGTACCTTCTTTAATATACACGGTTATGGTTTTAAGTATTCCGGAAAGTCCACGTTGGTTGATTGCTAAGAAGAACGACCTGGTAACTGCCGCTAAAGTTTTTGCAAGGTTGGGGGTGGCAAATGTTGAGGAAACGATACAATCGGTAACCAAAAGCCTGCAGCACGAAACGTCTGTGGGACATACCTCCGGATTTTTCAGCTCCAAATACAAAACCATACTTTGGCTGGCATTTATGGTGGCTTTTTTCAACCAGTTGTCAGGTATCAACTTCATATTATATTATGCTCCCGAAATTTTGGAACGTGCAGGGTTAGCCTCAAAAGAATCGCTATTAAACTCGATTGCCATTGGAGGAACAAATTTAATTTTTACGTTTGTTGGCTTATACCTTATTGATAAGGCTGGCAGAAAAACTTTGCTAACCATTGGTTCAGTTGGATATATTATTAGTTTAGCAATGGTGGCCTGGGCTTTTTATACCCATGCAAGCGCCGGATTTTTAATGGTGTTCCTGTTGCTGTTTGTTGCTTCGCATGCTGTTGGCCAGGGAGCTGTTATCTGGGTATTTATTTCCGAAATATTTCCTAATAAGATACGTGCAATGGGCCAATCGTTTGGAGCCAGTGTGCACTGGGTTTTTGCTGCTTTGATAACATTGCTTACCCCCGTTTTTTTAGATGCTGATAATGGTATTTTTAAAGATAACCCGTGGCCGATTTTTGGATTCTTTGCCTTTATGATGTTCTTGCAATTGATATGGGTATTAACCAAAGTGCCTGAGACCAAAGGGGTATCGTTAGAAGACCTGGAGCGGAAGTTGGTAAAAGAAGGGTAAGCGTACAAAAAGTGCCAAAAGAATATGGGGTACAAGTGAGTGACACAACAATGTTGCATTTGTTGATAATGCTGGCTAACAAATTAAATTACTTTTAAAATTATTACACTAAAGGGATATTAATATAGCACTATGGATATGGATAGAAATGTGTTGACGCTGGATGAATTCAGGGTTTCGGAAATGAGGATTTTTCCTGCTGCTACAGGTGCATTAAGTACGCTTTTAAGGGATATAGGCCTGGCAGCTAAAATGATCAATTTTGAAGTGAATAAAGCCGGGCTGGCAAATATTTTGGGCGAAACCGGAATGGTTAACGTGCAGGGTGAGCAGGTTAAAAAGCTGGACCTGTTTGCCAATAATCAAATGGTTAAGGTATTGGAGCGAGGAATTAATTGTGCTGGCATTGTAAGTGAGGAGCTGGAAGATGTTATTGCCTTTACCGACAAGATGAGTATGAACAGCAAGTTTATTGTTGCTTTTGATCCCCTGGATGGCAGTACCAATATTGATAACTGTATTTCGATAGGAACCATTTTTGGCGTTTATACCAGGGTTAGTCCCGAAGGCAGTCCATTGGTTAAAGAAGATTTTGAGTTGTCGGGTAATAAAATGGTAGCAGCGGGTTATATAGTTTATGGCTCGTCAACCATATATGTTTTTGCTACCCAGCGGGCGGTAAATGGTTTTACGCTCGACCCCACCATTGGTGAATTTTATTTAAGTCATCCCAATATAAAATGCCCTGAGCAAGGCCATATTTATTCGGTTAACCAGAGTAACCTTTTAAATTATGAACCGGGGATTCAGCAGTATATTAATTCGTTTCAACTTAAAAATAAAGAGAAAGAAGGCGTTTGTACCTTAAGGCATGTGGGCAGTATGGTTGCCGATCTGCATCGCAACCTTATAAAAGGTGGAATATTTTTGAACCCCGGAAGCCCCTCTTTTCCAAATGGTAAACTTCGTTTGTTATACGAGTGTAGTCCGTGGGCATTTATATACGAAGTGGCCGGTGGAAAAGCAATCTCTACAGAAGGCCGTGTGTTGGATGTACCTTTTAAACATATTCACCAGCGTACCCCTTTATATATTGGTAGCAGCTTAATGGTTGAAGAATTAGAACGATGCATGCTAAGTGAAAAGATGGATTAAATTCCTGTGTTTTATTTTTTAGTAATGAGCATTTCATATGAATGAAGCATTGTTGCGACGCTCCGTTCAACAATTGGTTCTTTTTTCGTCTTTTTAAAAATTAATGAGTTGCTCTTGTTTTAATTTCTCGGAGTAGTGTACTTATTATCTTCCTTATGAAAACTAAAGCTGTTATTAACAAAATTATTTTTTAACGATTTTGCTTTTGAAATTCCATCCTGGGTAATTGAAACAACCATTTTATCTAGTTGCTTAATGGTAACCAGGTTTTCTGAAACCAAAATTTTAAGATGCTGCTCAATTATAGACCAATCCTGGGTATGCCTTAAAATGATTTCGCGGGGAGTGCATAAATAGGTGTGTGGAGAAGGATCTGATTTTACGATCTCGTGTATTGTTGTGAGCGTTTGATAGCATGCTTCCATAAATTAAAAATAATTCAAATCTCTTTAGTTTGTTTACTTAGTTGTCAACATAAATACTGAAGATATGCACTAAATCTGCTTCCATATTCCTAAGTGCTTATCTTACAATTGATCTCCCATTTTGTTCCTCAAAAAATTTATCAGTTTATCTATTACAAAGTCAGGTGTTAAGATTTTAAAAATAGAAATGTGTTTAAGTAGGTTTAAAAATATTAGATGATAATGTTATAAACAGGTGGTTGAAATTTATTAAATTTCATAAGCCAACTCAACTTGTATGACCGAACGTTTGCTGCAATTCATATGGCAATTCCAGTACTATAATGCTTCGTCGTTATGTACTGAGCATGCCGAACCGCTTTCCATCATTCAGGGTGGCACCTTTAATACCCACCAGGGCCCCGACTTTACAAATGCCCGCATTATTATAGACCAAACTACATGGGCGGGCAATATTGAACTTCATGTAAAAGCATCTGATTGGAACCGGCATTTACATAGTGAAGACCCCAACTATCAAAACATTATATTGCATGTTGTCTGGGAAAACGATGTGGAGATTATGGACGCTAATGGAACAGCCCTCCCAACTTTAATTCTTCAACCGCTTGTTTCCAAATTGCTTTTGCAGCAATATGAATGGCTCATGCTTTCGCAGGATTTTGTTCCTTGCCAAAAACAATTACCCGTATTATCTCATCTTGGGTGGATTGGGTGGAAAGAGCGGCTTGCAATTGAACGTCTGCAACATAAGTCGGCACATGTAAATATGCTGTTACAGCAGGCAAATAATCATTGGGAGGAAGTGTTGTGGTGGATGCTTTGCCGCAACTATGGTATAAAAGTAAATAGCGATATTTTTGAATCAGTAGGTAAAAGTATTTCAATAAATATACTGGCAAAACATAAAAACCAAATTCACCAGTTGGAGGCATTATTACTAGGGCAGGCAGGATTGCTGGCAGGAACATTTAACAAATCCTATCCTTTGCTTTTACAACGTGAGTATGTATTTCTCCAAAAGAAGTATCTATTGCAACCTGTTCCGGTAAAGCCCTTTTTTTTAAGAATGCGCCCGGCTAATTTTCCTACCATCAGGCTGGCGCAATTGGCCATGTTGGTCCACCAATCGTCGCACCTGTTTTCAAAAATTAAAGAAATCGAAAGTTTAAAAAATGTATTGGAACTTTTAAACGTAACTGCCAACGATTACTGGCATTATCACTACAAGTTTGATGAAGAAAGTGATTATAAACCAAAGCAATTAGGCGTTCAAACTACCGCTAATATTATAATCAATACGATTGTTCCCGTGCTGTTTGCTTATGGCAAATATGCAAAAGAAGAAATTTATATAGAGAAAGCATTAAAATGGCTGGAAGAACTGCACGCTGAAAAAAATACAATTATTGATACCTGGAAAAGTTTTGAAGTAAGTGCAAAAAACGCTTTGGAAAGCCAGGCGTTAATTGAGTTGAAAAATAACTTCTGTAATCAAAAGCGCTGCCTTGAATGTGCAGTGGGCAATATTCTGCTGAAAAGTAATTACCAGCAAAAAGTGATTTAATAATTTATTTTAAATAAGGGCACAATGGATTTTGCTGGCACCACGGTTTAGTTTAATTTAAACTTTCTTCTGTAGTTTAAATTGGAGCAGTTTTGTGGTGTAGCGTTTATGTGTGCGAAGTTTCAAAATAAACTACATTTAAATTATAACAGTTAAGGGTCTTTTAATCTAAAGTTCTTCATATGGGTTCATTATCATTAATTGTATTAACCATAGGCGCAGTACTTTTTTCCGCAGGCGGAATACTTGTTTCAAAATATTTTGTAAAAGGAAGTAAGAACCCACAAAAAGGCCAGGCTTATGAATGTGGCATACCTACCGAAACCTCGCCCTGGAAACAATTTCATGTTGGCTACTATCTTTTTGCGTTGCTGTTTTTAATTTTTGATGTTGAGTTGGTTTTCATGTATCCTTGGGCAGTGGTAGTAAAAAAAAAGGGCATGGTGGCCTTATTCGAAATACTTATTTTCTTATTCATTTTATTTATGGGGTTCTTATATGCACATAAAAAAGGAGCTTTAAAATGGATGTAAATAATGCATCAAAGCCCATGTTTCCCGGTGATGTTTATCCATCGTCGGATGGCGGGTTGATTATGAGTAAACTGCAGGACTTAATTAACTGGGGACGTTCCAATTCGTTATGGCCCTTAACTTTTGCAACCAGTTGCTGTGGAATAGAAATGATGTCCGTAGCATCTGCTAAGTATGATTTTTCGCGCTTTGGTTTTGAAGTAGCAAGAGCCTCACCAAGGCAGGCTGATGTAATAATTATAGCCGGCACTATAGTTAATAAAATGGGCCCCGTATTAAAAAGACTGTATGATCAAATGGCAGATCCAAAATATGTAATTGCAATGGGTGCTTGTGCCATTAGCGGAGGACCATTTTTTTACAATACTTATTCTGTTGTTAAAGGTGCTGATCATATAATTCCGGTTGATGTTTATATACCCGGCTGCCCGCCAAGGCCTGAGGCATTATTGCATGCATTAATGTCGCTACAGCAAAAAATAAGGATGGGTTATACAAGGGAGCAAATTAGAAAGGAGGAGTAATTTATTTTAAATTATAAGAATGATAGAAGAAGTTAAGGCATTCATTTGTGAAAATTTTTCCACGGCAACTTTTGACGAAACAGGGGAGTGGATGAATGTTTTTATTGAGCCGGTTAATTTGAAAGCGCTTGCACTTATTCTTAGAGATAAGCAACTATTTAATTTTGACTATTTGTTTTGCTTAACCTGTATTGATTGGAAGACCCACCTTACTATGGTATATCATTTAAGCTCAACTGGTCACCGGAATTCCATTGTTTTAAAATGCAACTTAATCAACGAAAAACCGGAAATTGATTCCGTTACTGATATATGGCGCACGGCCGAATTTCATGAAAGAGAAGTGTTTGATTTATTCGGGGTACAGTTTACCAATCATCCCGATTTAAGAAGACTATTTTTAACGGATGATTTTGTAGGTTGGCCTTTGCGTAAAGATTATGATGATCCTGTAAATATGATAAAGTTATAAGCAATAATCAACAATTGTATTGGCGCAAAAATGTATACTGAAACCACCATATTAGCTGATTTAAAAGCGGGAGCAATCGGAACGTCTCAAAACTCCGGCGACCTTATTATTAATATTGGCCCACAACACCCAGCTACACATGGGGTGCTGCACCTGGTAATTACATTAGACGGCGAAACCATAAAAAAAATTGAACCACACCTTGGTTATATCCATCGCTCAATAGAAAAAATGTGCGAAAGCTTAACCTACCGCCAGTTTATATATGTTACCAGTAGAATGGATTATTTAAGTTCTCATATAAACAATCAT
>JBBSJX010000251.1:0-6265 GCA_038256825.1 Chitinophagales bacterium | reverse complement strand
CGATGAAGCAGATTCCGGATCAGGTTTTAATAATACATTTTTAAATGGTTCTGTAAAAAAAGTATTTTCATAATAACCTGCATCATTCCACGAATCGACCAGCCGTATTTCTTCAGCATTATAATTAGATGGATCAAATATTTTATCTCCACCTAATTCAATATTTACAATATGCTCACCACTTTTTACAAAATATCTATACTCAATTAGTGATTGTAATGTATCGTCATTACTTAATATAAGTTCTCCAAACCAATAATCTTCATTTAAATAACTTAAAACCATTGCACTCTTCAATTCATTATTACCCAGTAGAGAATGGTTACCGCTAACAAAAACCTGTTCGCCCATTTTAGTATGGTACCTAAGCTGGAAAGTTATTTTTTTTAACTGCTTACCCTGCACCTGCTCTTTTCCGGCAGGCATTGCGTTAGCTTCAGCAGGTATGGCCGTCTTTGTACTAGCAACCTTTTCTTTTCCTGCTTTTTTCTTATCCGGCTTTTCCTGAGGATTTGATTTAACAGCACTTTTTGATGTCGTCTTCTTTTTTTCGTCGGAACCTATTACAACACCAGATTTTGCTTTAGGCGTTTTGCTTTCAGCAGGTTTTTTGTCAGCTTTTTTCCCGGTCTTAACTTCAGTACTACCTGGTTGTGCGCTACTTTTGGTAATTGCTTTTTTAGCTTTTGGCTCTTTTTCAGGAGTAGCTTTCTTATCACCTTTCTTAGTTGTTTTACTATTATAATTTTCTGCCAAGTCGTGTAATTTTAATGGGTTACGTTCATCGTTGGAATTCATCGTGTTAACTTTAAATGTTAAAAACTTTGTATTCGTTTTTTTTCGAAATTATAGCCGCGAATTTAGTCAATTCAACTTAAAACACATTTTATGAGTGTTAATCTAAACTGAATAAGAACTTTTTACGGAGGGTGTAATTATTTAATTTTCCGAAACAGTTTACGTTCACCTAAATTCATGGCTTCGTAAACATTTTTTTAGCAAACCAATTGTTTATAAAATTCTACTCTTATTTTTGCCAAAACTTTTTAAAATGGAAACAACAAAATCAACTGGTAAATATTGGATGTATTTCTTTATTTCACTTATCGCAATGATCCTTATGATCATTTTTTATCGTGAATTTTTCTGGGTTGTTCTTCCATTTGTTGTTACTTCTTTTGCCTTGGCTATGGACATTATGTAAACTATCAAACTCAAAACCGATATAAATTAAAAAACCCTCTAGCGAGGGTTTTTTAATTTAGTACTATGTCAAATATCAACCATTACCTAAAATTACAATTAAGGCATAAATAACTCCAGGGATAAAAAACAACAAAGTAAGAATCAAACTCAACCAAAACTTACTATTTATTTCACCCTGGTGTAAATAAACAGCTAAAGGTGGTAATAACAAAGCAAGAATTACCAACAACAAAGTATTTGTTGATGGTTCTGCATTATTCTTTTTATCGGCTTTAAATTGCTTAATTTCTTTTTTCACCTCTTTTAAACGTTCTCTTCTTTCATGTCGTGAAAGACTTTTAAATTCTGACATAGCACTAGAAACAGCTTCCATTGCAGGCACAGCAGGAGTAGCTGTTAGTGTAGATGCAGAAGTTTCTTCACTGGATTTACCTGAAGAAAGTGAAGCCGCATGGGAGCTAAAACTTTGCCCAAGAAAAAGTAAGGCGCAAAAAGTGTAGAGGAGTGTTTTTTTCATAATTAAATGATTTTTAAGTTTAATTTTTGTTTAAAGTTTGATTTAATAACATAATAATTATGCCAACTTTTTAACGGTTTATTAGGATAATATCAATCACTGTTTTCATAATTATATGCACTAATGTTGATTACTTTTCATCGCAGATCAAAAGCAATTAATGAGTTGATCATACGAAAAAAGCCTCCATATTTCTATAGAGGCTCTTTACAATTTATATATCCCGTTTAATTACTTCACTTCTTCAAACTCAGCATCGGTAACGGTTTCACCAGAGTTACCATCATTTGGTGCTTGCTGCTCGCCGCCGGGCTCACCATTTGCACCACCTGCTTCCTGTGTAGCTTTATACATTTCCTCACTGGCCGCAGTCCATGCAGTATTCAATTCTGCCATAGCAGTATCAATTTGTGCAAGATCCTGTGATTTGTGTGCATCTTTCAACTTGGTTAATGCAGATTCTATCGGCTCTTTTTTATCAGCACCAATTTTATCACCATAATCTTTCAATTGCTTTTCAGTCTGGAAAATTAAACTATCAGCAGCATTCACCTTTTCAATCTTCTCACGTGCTTCCTTATCTGATGCTTCGTTCATTTTAGCCTCATTCTTCATCTTTTCAATATCTTCTTTGCTCAGTCCGCTTCCTGCTTCAATCATTATGTCTTTTGTTTTTCCTGTGCCTTTATCTTTTGCAGTTACATGCAAAATACCGTTGGCATCAATATCAAAAATCACTTCAATCTGGGGAACACCACGTTGTGCTGGTGGAA
This sequence comes from Chitinophagales bacterium, assembly GCA_038256825.1. Lineage (GTDB taxonomy): Bacteria > Bacteroidota > Bacteroidia > Chitinophagales > Chitinophagaceae > Segetibacter. The sequence goes on along the minus strand of JBBSJX010000251.1, from coordinate 3,769 downwards.
TATCATCCAGGTTAAACATTCCTAAGCTCTTATTTAAATTAGCCATTGGGCGCTCACCCTGTAATACGTGAATTTGCACACCAGGTTGGTTATCGCTAGCTGTTGAAAACACTTCACTTTTCTTTGTAGGAATAGTAGTATTGCTTTCAATCAACTTAGTCATTACACCTCCCATTGTTTCAATACCCAGACTTAAAGGAGTAACATCAAGCAACAAAACGTCTTTAACCTCTCCTGTTAAAACACCACCTTGAATAGCTGCTCCAATTGCTACTACCTCATCAGGGTTAACACCCTTGCTAGGCTTTTTATTAAAAAATTTCTCAACTATTTCCTGAACTTTTGGAATACGTGTACTACCACCTACCAAAATAATTTCGTTAATATCGTTTGTTGTGTACCCGGCATCTTTTAAGGCAAGCTCACATGGCTTTAAACATCTTGCAAATAAGTTATCAGCAAGTTGCTCAAATTTTGCACGGCTCAGTTTTTTAACAAGGTGCTTAGGCACGCCGTCAATTGCGGTAATGTAAGGAAGGTTGATTTCAGTTTCGCTTGAAGAGCTCAATTCAACTTTAGCTTTTTCTGAAGCTTCCTTTAAACGTTGCCAGCTCATTGGGTCTTTACGCAAGTCAACGTTCTCATCTTTCTTAAACTCATCAGCCAACCAGTCCATAATAACCTTATCAAAGTCATCACCACCTAAGTGGGTATCACCATTGGTTGATTTTACTTCAAATACACCATCGCCTAATTCAAGAATGGAGATATCAAAAGTTCCACCACCAAGGTCAAATACGGCAATTTTTTGATCGGTATGTTTTTTATCTAAACCATAAGCCAATGCTGCAGCCGTAGGCTCATTAATAATACGTCTAACATTTAATCCGGCAATTTCACCTGCTTCTTTAGTAGCCTGGCGTTGTGCATCGTTAAAATAAGCCGGAACGGTGATTACCGCTTCATTTACTTCCTGTCCTAAATAATCTTCTGCAGTTTTTTTCATTTTCTGCAAAGTCATCGCACTAATTTCCTGTGGCGTATACAAACGGCCATCAATATCAATTCTTACCGTATTATTGTCGCCTTTTACTAATTTATAACTTACCTGTTTAGATTCTTCTGTTACTTCATTATACGTATGACCCATAAAACGCTTAACGCTCATGATAGTCTTAGTAGGGTTAGTTATGGCCTGGCGCTTGGCAGGATCACCTACTTTACGTTCGCCATTTGCCAAAAAAGCAACAATACTCGGGGTGGTTCTTTTACCCTCCTCGTTAGCTATTACCACCGGTTCGTTACCTTCCATTACGGCTACGCAACTATTGGTGGTTCCAAGGTCAATTCCTATAATCTTTCCCATAATTTATCTTTTACAATTTAATAATGTCAGTTTTCAATAGTCAATCATTATGCCAAGCGAAATCAACGTGAAATAATGGCAGACACCTTTACTATACCACAAAAAGCGTGTCATTTAACGCTATAAATCATTAGGCCATCGGTAAAATTTACAGGAGAAATTTTTTGGAACCAACATCACATCGTCTCCGGGGCATTGTTGTGTCACTCACTTGTACCGCAAACCCCTAAGCATCTTTAATGATTGCATCTGATAAAGAAAGTCCATAATCAACTTTATTGTTCACTGGTTAATCCTTAATACGATTTTTAATACGGGTTAATTATTACTATTTTACCTGTACACATCCTCCAATTTTATAAATTTTATTTTATGCAATTACCTGTACTGGCACTTAAAAATTGGGAAAGCACCAAAATGACTCTTCACTTATTTATGCAAATAGTGGGAAAGATTAAGTTGAAAAAAATGCCCCGTAAAAACCATTGGTGGAATATAACCCTGCAGGTTTATGCCCAGGGAATAACTACCAACACTATTTTAGATGGCGATGAAGCTTTTGAAATCCGTTTTAATTTTGTGGACCATCAGCTCCAGATAATTACCAGTTCAGGCATGAGTGAAGCATTTGAATTAAAGGATGGTTTAACCGTAGCCGACTTTTACCAAAAACTGCTTCAGTTACTTGATAAACTAAAAATTGAAGTACAAATATTAGATCGCCCATATAGCTTACCAGACGAAAACCCAATTACTATCGCCTTTAACCTGATAACCACTTATGCATCGTACGACAAAGAATATATAGAACGTTTCAGAAACTTAATGTTATGGGTGAATAATGTATTTACTGAGTTTAGTGGTCGCTTTTACGGTAAAACATGCCCGGTGCAAATTTACTGGCATCATATGGACCTGGCCGTTACCCGCTTTTCAGGAAAAAAATTGCCCCTGCCTGCCGAAATGAGTACCTCTAATAAAGATGCTTACTCGCACGAGGTAATCAGCTTTGGATTTTGGGTTGGCGACAAAAATGTTGCGGCACCGGCATTTTACTGTTATGCTTATCCCGCACCTGAGGGGTTAGAAAAAACCAGCCTGCTACCCAAAAGTGCACAATGGCAAACTAATAATGGCAGCCCAATGGCGCTTTTAATGTACGATGATATAAGAACAGCAGCCAATCCCAAAAAACAATTACTTGACTTTTTAGAATCAGCTTACGTAGCTGGTGCAACTTTAGCAAACTGGGATATCGAAAACCTTACAGTTCCTGCATTAAAAGATTTATAAGGTTGAATGTTTTTGAGGTTGAATAATGGTTTGCCGTACAAGTGAGTGACACAACAATGTTGAATTAAGATAAATAGCTGGAGCCCAAAACCTTGTTATTATAAATAATATACCTAATCTGGGTTTACCCGGTGAATTTTTATAACCTTGGTTTTAAATGTAAAATGCTTCTGAGTTAAATAACTAAAGGTTACTACTATTACTGTGGTAAGTAATTTGGCCACCGTTGGATATAAATGTAACTGCACAACAAAAATTTCGAGGAACATATAATTAAGTGCAATGCTTGCTAATACCAACATTAAATACCTAACCAATTGTGTACGGCCGCGTAAATTACTACCGGTAAAAACCACGTATCGGCTAAAATAAAAACCCAGCGGAAACGAAAAAAAGAAAGCAGTCATAAAAGCGGCATTATGGGGCTTTAAGGCAAGGCTGCCAATATGCACCACTTCCTCGTGGTACAGGTAGTGAAAGCTGATGAAGAAAATAAAAATATCCATAGCAGTATTAAACCCACCGCAGGCAGCATACCTAAAAGTTTGCAAAGGCATGATCTTGCGAAACATCGGATAAAAAAAATCAATGATCCTCAAAATCAGTTTATTCATCGGTCTTCTTTTGAAAATGGTGGCGAAGATAGGGTTCTAAATTTGTACTTTTGCTCCCCAAATTAATAAGAATGAGTGTTGTAGTAAAGATAAAATCAGCGGCGGCAAAAGCAATTAATTCCCTCTACCAGGTGTCGTTAAACGACCAGGAAATTTTAGTTAATGCCACCAAGCCCGAATTTGAAGGTGATTACACCGTGGTAATGTTTGCCTTAATTAAACAATTAAAAAAATCGCCCGAAGCTTTAGGAAACGAAATTGGTACCCACCTGGTTGAAAACAACCCGGAACTTTTAAGCGGCTTTAATATTATAAAGGGATTTTTAAACCTAACCATCAACACTAACTACTGGAAGCAGTTTTTAATGGACCATTATTCGTTGGGCGATTATGGCAAACACCCGTCAAACGGGCATAGGGTGATGATTGAATACTCATCGCCCAACACCAATAAACCTTTGCATCTGGGGCACCTGAGAAATAATTTTTTAGGCTG
>JBBSJX010000250.1:0-6289 GCA_038256825.1 Chitinophagales bacterium | reverse complement strand
AATCGCCTCATACACTCAAACTTATTTCCACACGAGACTTCAATAACTTAAAAAAGGAAAAATCATTTATTGTTCGTACTCCCGAAGAAGCCACCACCTGGTTTTGGATTATTGTACTGGGATTTATAGCTGCCTTCATCTTAATCCATGTTTTATTAAGTGTGCGTTTTAAAGATGCGGATCAGTTAATACTGCCCATACTTATGCTGTTGGTAGGCTTGTCGCTTTTAACCTTATTTAGTTTACAAGATCCGCTTCGCGACCGGTTTTTAGCAAAATCAACCTTCTTTTATTTCCTGGGAGGGATTGGAGGAACCCTGATCATGTTGTTGTTTAATATGCGCTATTTCACAACAGACTCGCCGCTATACCGTTTATTAATTTTTAAAGGCAACCGCAAAGCGGCCAACGGATGGCCATGGGCTTTGGCAGCAATGGGACTTTTAATCTTAACTATATTATTTGGAACCGGTCCTGAAGGGAGTGGAGTAAAAGTAAACCTGCTGGGTTTTCAACCAAGCGAAATTGTAAAATTCCTCGTGATCATTTTTCTTGCAGGTTTTTTTGCGGTCAACGAAAAATTTATATCAGAATACAGCTCCTTTAGTAAACGCTTGTCTTTTTTCTATTTTGCGCTGTTTGCAGTTGTGGGTACCATTCTCTTGTTTTTATTGTTAGGCGATTTAGGGCCTGCAATGGTTTGTTGCTTCACTTTCATCATTCTTTTTTCTTTTTCACGGGGCGATTTTGCACAAATGATTGGCGCAATCGTACTCTTTATATTAGCCATATGGATAGCAGGTAATGTTTGGATAGGTACAGCAGTAACCGTTGTTTTATTACTGGGTTATATGTTGATTAAGAAAAAGAAACTGAGTGAATCAGTCGTAATGGCCCTGGTGGTTATCAGTGGATTTATGATGCTGGATAAGGTGCCATACCTCAGCCAGTTATTTCCCGGTCCGGTACAACGACTGATTGACCGAAAAGCTATTTGGCAGGATGCCTGGAATAATGAAGTTTTTGGTGGAGACCAGGTGGCCAATGGCATTTGGGCCATGGCAGGTGGTGGCATTACCGGCCAGGGAGCAGGCGAGGGTTTTGCCAAAACCATTCCTGAAGCACATACCGATATGATATTACCTGCCATAGGTGAAGAGTTTGGCTGGGCAGGAATAATCGGCATTTTTATTCTCTTCCTCCTTTATTTTCATCGTTCGGTTATTATTGGGCGGCAAACGGGAACGCCCTTTTTATTTTACCTTTCTTCGGGTATTGGCATTGCAACATTTATACAATTTTTATTGATTGCAGGGGGCTCAACCGGAGCGCTACCGTTATCAGGTGTGGCATTGCCTTTCATTAGTTATGGGGGCTCGTCGCTGGTTATTAACCTGGTGTCTGCCGGGTTTTTACTTTCTGCTTCGCATATACAGGGCACACCCGCACAAATGAAGTTTATCAGCCGCCAACAGGATCACAACTTATTACCTGCATTAATTGCCGCCTGTGTAGGAATTGTACTGCTAGGTGTGAATGTTTCCCGTTATCTTTTTAATAACGAAAAATGGGTGGTTGAACCAGCTTTGGTTGCCGACAGAAGCGGTGCCCGGATGTTTAGCTATAATCCCCGGATCAGCATTTTAATGAACCGGCTACAGGCAGGCAACCTGTTAGACAGGAAGGGGCAGATTTTGGCAACGAGTGATCCGCTGATGATTAAAAAACAACAGGACTCCCTTATAGCTGCCGGCTTAAATAAAAACGATATTGAAGCACTGCAGCATAACAGGGCCGATCGGTATTATCCTTACGGTGAGCATATGTTTTTTTGGACGGGTGATGCCAACACCGGGGTGTTTAACGGATCGGTAAATGGTTATTTTGCTGAGTATGAGCATGCGGCAGAATTGCGAGGTTTCCCCACGCCCACTTCAAAGTTTACGGTGAGTGCAAACCGCTATCGCGAAGACCGGTACCTGCCCATTTCAACTACAGAAATGACCGTAAGCAAAAGAGATTACAGCGCTTTGGCTCATTTGTTACTGGCAGGCATTAATAGCAATGAGGTGAAACAATTTAAAAAGAGAAACCGCGATGTGCAGCTTACCATGGATGCCGGGTTGCAAACCCGGCTGCAAAATGCTTTGGCAACTGATGATAGTGTGAAAGTTAAACGGGTATCGGTGGTAGTTATGGAAGACAATACGGGGGATGTACTTGCATCGGCTATGTGGCCTTTGCCACCGGTGAACGATTGGGACCTGCTTACATTAAGTGAACGTGAACTCAATAAATTTCCGGGCTGGAATGTAAACAGCGATATGGGATTTACCTATGCAACGCAACCTGGATCTACTGCAAAATTAATTACTGCTTTGGCCGCCTTTAATAAATTGGGCCCGGCTGCTGAAAACAAAAAAATACTTATTCATCCACAGGACCTTATACGTGTTAAAGGATACGAACCCGATGAAGCCGGTTATATAAATATTGAAAGGGCCATAGTTAAATCGAACAACTCATTTTTTATTCGCCTGGCTAACGAAGAGCAACTGCAGGAAGAGATGGGTACATTGTACCTTAAAACAGGAATGTTTTTGCATGGTGTGGGCGGTTATTACTTCGACAGGGATGTGAATGATCCAAAACAGGATAATAAATGGAGGGACATCTGGCGCAATACTGAATTTAAAAGTATAAAGTCGTACAACCCCAATAACATTCGCCGAACCCGTGGCAAAGGTATATCGGGCATGGCCTGGGGGCAGGGCGAATTAATAGCAACTCCGGCAGCAGTAGCACGACTGGCGTCAGGTATTGCCAACCATGGTTTGTTAATGCCTAACCGGTATGTGTTAAGTGTAAGTGGTAAAGTTTCGCCGGTAGGTAAGCCGGAACCTTTAACCTCCAACCCTCATTATGCCGAATTAATGACCGATTATATGTTGAAACAAAGTGCGCCAAAGGAACAGAGGCTGGGCATGGTGGTTGCCGGTAAAACAGGTACTCCCGAACGCATTTGGAAAGGGGAGCGCATTAACGATGGATGGTATGTATTTTTTACTCCAAAAGCAAAAGGGCCGGGGCATATCGTTACCTGTATTCGTTTGGAATCTACAAAAGGCTCCAGTGAGGCAGTTAGGTTGGCGGCGCAATATGTAATACCCGTTTTGCAAAGCAGGGGGTATATTAAAAGCTTTGAAAAAGCAGTGCCAACAGTAAATAAAAACAAGCAGAAAGCACCTGGCGTAGTGGAAGATTTAATGGAGGAAGCTGTGGATCCGTTGCCTGCAGAGGTGGATACAACCCGCTAATGATAAAAGTTTTTTTGGGTTACAGGCATTTGGGTGCTATGGAGCTTTACTTGCGTCGCACTCTTGTACATTATGTAGTAAAATGAACAAGAGAAAAATTAGAAAAATGATACTTCAGTACAAGTGAGTGACACAACAATGTTGCCCGAAGCGCTGGTGTTGGTAACCAAATTTAATAACAACTTTGATTTGCAGAGGTCAATGTAAACAAGACTATAAATCATGTTCGATATGTTTAAAAGCCACCCAACCGATGTAAAGGGTATAAGGGGTGCACTGTTGCAATTTATTAAGGAACAACTGCAAAAAGTTGAAGGCGGCGAAGGCCAGAATATAAAAGGTATGCACCTTTTTATTACCTGCAGTGCTGCGGAAAAACATTTGTATGAAGCGGCGCTTTATATTGAAGATGAAAACCGTTTTCAACAGGAAGAGGTGCAAAAAATTGCCGATGATTATGCTATTAATTTACCTGCTGCCTGGGTATTAGAGGTGCATTTTACAGAAACCCCGCCACCCGAAGCCATTGCTGCTGTAGATGTTGATGCTGCATTATTTATTTCGACCCGCAATAAACCTGCTATTCATAAAGAGGCAACTGCCTTTATAAAAGTGTTGAATGGTGAAGCGGAGAAAGCTATTTATACGCTAACATCAAATGATGGAAAAGTAACCATTGGAAGAGATAAGAAAGCCCAAACTGCTGATGGCTTTTACCGTGAAAATAAGATTGCCTTTCCCGGCGACAGCAATAACCAGAGCAATCGTTCGATAAGCCGCCAGCACGCTCATATTGAATGGGATGCCAACGCCGGAAGTTTTTACATATTTGCAGATGAAGGCGGAATTCCTCCGCTGAACAAGTTAAAAATTAGAACGGTTGAAGGAGTTATGGAACGGGTACAGACAACCGAATTTGGCCATCGGTTAAAACAGGGCGACCAGATTATGCTGGGCGAATCGGCAGTACTGGAATTTTCATATACCTGACCCTGCTAAATTTGAAACAGGTATAGACAAATATCATTTTTAAACCTTCAATTATTTATTGGAAACTTAAATGAATTATTTTGCGCTCATTCAAATAACTATCACGCAAGTAAGGTGCTACTAATAAATTTATAAACATGGCAAGGGTTTTTACGATTACTGAGGGCTTAGAGAATTTAGGTGCCATGAAAACCGGTGGACAGGGATCGGTGTATAAGGGTAGAAGGATAGGAGAAATTTTTACAGCTATTAAAATTTTGCCAACACCCATCCACAGCGAAAGCGATGACGATAAAAATTATATTGCTTTTAGAAACGAAGTTGAAAAACTGAAAAAAGTTAATGAAGAGGCTAATCCCAATGTTGTAAAAATACTCAGCTCCGGTATTACCGATAGCGGCAACCTGCCGTTTATTGAAATGGAATTTATAGAAGGCCCTGACCTGGAGGAATTAATTAAACCTCCGCACGATCCGTTTTTTAGTATAAGGGAAGTGTTGAAAGTTGCTGAACAATTATCGAATGCATTGGCCCATTGCCATAAACAGGCAGTAAAGCATGGCGATATTAAAAGCAATAACGTAAAATTCAACTCTCAAACCGGTAACTATGTATTGCTCGATTTTGGTTTGGCCATCATGTCCGACGAGCAAAGACGAACCAGTTTACGGCATGCCGGTGCCATTGAATTTATGGCTCCTGAGCAAAATGAGGGCCTCATGCTGTACGAAACGGATGTTTATAGTTTTGGCGTTGTGTTGTTTGAACTGCTGGCAGGAAGCGTGCCTTTTCCCTTGCACGATAAAGGTGAAACTGCCCGAAACCATGTTATGGTAGCACACATGGAAACCACTCCACCTGATCTGATTACAATACGGCAACAGGCAATGCCTGCCGAATGGGATGAGCAGAAGCAGCAACTTGAAATGGAAATCCCACAATGGCTAATTAGCCTGGTATACAAGTGCCTGCAAAAAACGCCGGGGCAGCGGTTTAAAAACGGGATGGAACTGCACGATCAAATTGTGCTTAACAGCATTCGTTCTAATAGTATTTCTGGAAATGAACAGATGGCCTTTTTGCAACAGGAAATACAAAGGCTGCGAAAAGAGAAAGAGTTTCTGCAACAAAAACTAAATGCTTACCAATCGCACGGTGGTTTACGCGAACCGCAGGAACTTGTAAGCGAACAAGTTTCCTCCCAGGCGCCGCCCGTTTACCCGGCATATGCCGCACCACGTAAAGAGAGTAATGCATTAAATAAATTCCTGGCATTCATATTAACAGCGGCTGTAATCGCCACCATTTACTATTTTATTAAAAAAGACGATAAGCCACTTTCAGCAGAAACCCCGAAAACCCAAACGGAGACACCTGCTATTAAAACCGTAATCGGCGAATATATTGTTACAGCTACTAAAGCCTATTTTTATAACAAACCTGATGAGAATACACGGCGCAATGCATTTGCCATTGCCAGTAGCGAAATCATTAAAGCCTATGAGGATGAGAATGGCTTTGTATATACGGAGCTAACCAATAGCAAAGGACAAACGTCCAAAGGATGGTTACGCAAAAGAGATATGATTACCCTTGCCGAATGGAATGCAGGCAATACGGCTGAGCCGCCTGGAGCGGTTTTGTCGGAAGAAGATATAAGTATAAAATTGAATGAAGCTAGGGTTTTGGTGAACAGCAATAAGCTGAAGGACGGGGTGAAGATTTATAAAGAATTGTCGGAAAAAGGGGTGAATGAAGCTTCTTATCAATATGCAAACCTTGCTTTGCAAAACAGGCACACCAGCATTAGTTGCAGCGATGCTTTTAACCTTTTAATACGTTTGAGCAATGACGGGTATACACCCGCTAAAAGAACCCTGGGCTTTTTATACAGCTTTGCCGACGACGACCCGGCTTTACTCCAAAACAATTACGACCGCTGTAATTTTATAAAAGATATTCCTAAAGGTTCCAAGCTGCTT
>JBBSJX010000249.1:0-6291 GCA_038256825.1 Chitinophagales bacterium | reverse complement strand
TTTCTTCAATTATTTTTTTTATCTTTTGAAGAACCTGAGAATCTGCAAAAGTATCATCTGCACCCATAAATATTAACCATTCTCCTTGTGCAATAGAAATCCCTTTATTCATTGCATCGTATATTCCCTGGTCTTTTTCTACAATTATACTTAAATCAGGAAATTCATATTGTCTGATCTTCTCCACAGTGTCGTCTGATGAAGCACCATCTACCACAATTAACTCGAAGTCGCGGCAAACTTGTTGTTTCAAACTAATAAGAAAACTTTGTATGTTTTTTGAAGCATTATAGGTAACACAAATAATACTGAATGTGAGCACGAATAAAATATTTAATAAGGGAGCAAAAGTATTTGTTTTTCTACATCAATTTATTATGTTAGAAAGGAAGTACTTCAGTTTGAGTGATTTTAATTGGAGATTATATTCAAGATCATCTATAGTAATCTTATTCTTTCTGTTATGTAAAACAATAGTTGCGCAGGATAAAATTGAGCTGGTAAAACTTGGTAAATCTGCATATACTATAGTCATTCCCATACTTCCGAGTGTGATTGAAAAAAATGCTGCAAGGGTATTACAAGAAAATATTTATGCTATAACTTCTTGTAAGCTCCCCATAAGTACGAATGCAGTTCCTACAATTACCAAAGGAATTTTTATTGGAAATGCAACCGAAGAAAAATATACACCAAAAAAAGATGTAGAACCTGATGAAATAGTTATGCAGGTAGTAGGCGACAATATAATTATAACGGGAGGAAATGGAAAAGGTATTTTATATTGCGTATATGCTTTTTTGGAAAATGTTTTAGAGTGTAAAAAACTTAGTAAAAACGAGTTAATATATCCTCAATCAAAAACTTTATTGGTTCCACGCAGTTTAGAAACAAGACAGGTTCCTTCTTTTCAATACAGGATGCAGTTTTTTCCTGAGGCATTTGACTCATCTTATTGCGATTGGAGAAAAATCAATTATGTTTTTGAAGATTGGGGTCTTTGGGTACATTCTTTTGAAGGATTAGTTCCACCCGCTACATATTTTGAGAAACATCCTGAATATTATGCATTAATAAATGGTAAACGCAACCCGGCGCAATTGTGTTTAACCCATCCTGATGTTTTAAAAATTGTTATTGAGCACCTTCACAAAATAATACCGGCAAAACCGGGCGCAAAATATTGGAGTGTAAGTCAGAATGATAACTCCTACTATTGCACCTGCGATACCTGTAGTAAATTAAATGATTTACAAAGTTCCCCCTCGGGAACAATACTATCGTTTGTTAATGATGTTGCGGCCTATTTTCCGGATGAAATAATTACAACCCTGGCATACGGATATTCGGAAAAACCTCCTAAAACAATACGTCCGGCTAAAAATGTAATGATTATGCTTACTACTGCATCAGTTGCAAACCGCAGTATTCCTCTTGAGCAACAAAAAAAAGAACCTTTTAATATACATATAAAGCAATGGGCAGCCTTTACCGACAAACTTTTGGTTTGGGATTATTTGGTGAAATATGCGAATTTGCTTTTACCAATCCCAAATATGGATGTTTATCAGCCTGACATACAATATTTTGCAGATAATGGAGTGAAATATCTTTTTATGCAAGGCCCTGGTAAAGATGCTACCAGTCTATCCGAATTAAAGAGTTACCTTATTAGTAAACTGATGTGGGATAAGGATACAGATATAAAGAAGGAAACACATGATTTTGTAATAAATTATTATGGATCGGTGGGCAGTAGATATATTTTGCAATACATCAATCAGATACAAGCTGAAGCAAAAAAGAATAATTCCTCGATGCTTGTGTTTCAGCGGTATGATACAACCATTTTTAAAACTTACCTATCCAGGGATAATTTTAAAGAATACCAGTCGTTATTTGAGGCGGCATTTTTAAAAGTAAATAAAAACAGCATTTACGGAAAACGGATATTAAAAGAATACGCAATGCTATTATATGCTGAACTGGAACATGATATGATGGATTTGGGTAATGGAAAACGTTTGAATCATACTGAAGCAAAGAAATGGGATATAAAACTGGAAAACTGGAAGACTATCATAATGAATTCGGGTATTAAGCATTTAAGTGAATCAGGTATAACTATCCAGGATTATTACAATCATTATAAAAATGCTGTAATTAAGCTAAGTAATTGATTAAAATAGTATTAAAATAGATTAGGGTGTGAAAATTTAAACTGATTTTAAAGGGCGTTTTATAATGCTAATAACATAAATCATAACTTCGTTTAATTTTTAAGTCTTCATTTAAAGTGAGGAATGGTTTTTTATATAGTTGAAAAGGACGCTTTTTAGCAAAAATGATTTCATGAAAAATTTTATTTCTTGTTCTATAGTATTGTACCAAAAAGGCATAGGTAAAAATATAGTGTTCAACGCAATTTCAAGTATTCTACATTCATCATTACCCGTAAAACTTTTTTTAATTGATAATTCACCAACGCCCCTATTGCAAACAGAATTAAAGGAATTTATATCGGATAGCCGGGTTGAATATATTTTTAATAATAAAAATCTGGGATTTGGAGCTGCACATAATATTGCCATCAGAAAAATTATTGGCAAATCAAAATATCACCTGGTTTTAAACCCCGATGTTTCTTTTGAAGAAAACGTATTACCAGCCATATATCATTACATGCAGCAAAATCCTGATGTTGGTCTGGTTATGCCAAAGGTGCTTTATCCTGATGGTTCTACTCAATATATATGCAAACTATTGCCCACCCCCTATGATTTAATTTTAAGAAGGTTTTTGCCAGGAAAACTGTTAGAAAAACAGCCTTCCAACTATGATCTTAAGAATTCTGGTTATAACAGAACAATGGAAATTCCCAATTTGTCAGGTTGTTTTATGTTTATGCGAACATCATTATTTCCGGTTACAGGATTATTTGATGAAAAGTTTTTTTTATACCTGGAGGATACAGATTTAAGCAGAAGATTTTATAAAGTGGCTCGAAACATTTTCTATCCCTCTGTTCACATTGTTCATGGGCACGAACAAGGGTCTTACAAAGATTTTAAATTACTTTTTATTCATATAAGAAGTGCTATTAGGTATTTTAATAAATGGGGTTGGAGATTTGACAAGGAACGTGACCAAATAAATAAGTCTATTCTTGAAGAAATAAATAACCATTCAATTGAAAAAAAAGCGCTTAAAGTGAAAGCCGCATAACTTTTTATAGCTTTTCCACAATTTCACCTTATTCTTCTGCGATTTTTATAAAATACCTTATTGAGTTTACAAAACCGGCATTTCACTCCCCGCCTCCTTATCATCCTAAACCGTTTTGTAATTGGTGGCCAGGCTGTTGATACCTTACCGCTTGCCTATTTTCTTCAAAAAGATTTTGAAATACTTATACTTTATGGAGAGAAGGAAAAGGATGAAATTGAACCCACTTTTTTATTAGAGAAGTACCCGGGTTTGCAATTGCAGAAGGTTCAATACTTGAAAAGAGCAGTTAATCCTTTTGTAGATATCGCAGCGTTTTGCCAGCTTTTTACTGCTATTTTAAAATTTAAGCCCCACATCGTTCATACCCATGGAGCAAAATCAGGGATTTTAGGTAGAAGTGCTGCTTTTTTGGCGGGTGTGCCGGTTATAATCCACACTTTTCATGGACACTTATTTCACTCCTATTTCTCTAAATCGGTTACCAGGCTTGTGATTTTAATTGAGCGTTTTCTTGCAAAGTTTACAACCGGGTTTATCGCATTAAGCAATTCGCAATATAGCGACCTGGTGGAGCGGTTTAAAATTGCGACTGCTTCTAAATTAAAAATTATTCCTTTAGGTTTTATCAACGATGATCTGCAGGCAAAAAATTTACTGCGGATAGATTTTAGAAAAAAGTATAACCTTAAAGATGATGATGTTGCCATAGGAATAGTGGGCAGAATAGTACCGGTAAAAAATCACTTTTTTTTTGCTGATGTTGCAAATAAGATTTTGAAAGAGCATGCCGTACAGAATACGGCTTTTTTTATTATAGGGGATGGAGATTTAAAAATGGAACTGGAGCAATATTTTGAAAAAGCCCATGTGCCCTATAGTGAAAAAGAAATTTCTGATGAAAACAGGGTTGTATTTACCTCCTGGCTCACCAATATACCAGAGGTTATGAGTGGGTTGGATATTGTTGTGCTTACTTCGTTAAACGAGGGTACCCCGCTTTCGTTAATTGAAGCGCAGGCCTATGGTAAACCGGTGGTTGCAACAAATGTGGGAGGAGTTAGCGATACACTGATAAAGAATGTTACCGGGTTTTGTATTGAAAAGAATGATTTAAATGAATTTGTAAGTAAGGTTTTTTTGTTGGTTAACGATGCTGCAAAACGAATAGAGATGGGGGAAGCAGGAGCGAAGTTTATAAATCAAAAGTTTTCAAAACAAAAAGAAATAGATATGACTAAGGATTTTTATTTTTCTTTGCTCACTTTAAGGAATTTCAGATCGTCATAGAAAGTGTATTGCTGCTAAAAGCTATGCCGATGAAAGGATTGCGACGCAACGATGATGCTCAATGTATCAAGGTTGGTATCAAAATAAATATATAGACTTATAAAAAATAGAATAACAAAATGAAAATTTTAGTAACAGGTACAGCAGGATTTATTGGATTTCATTTGGCTGCAAAACTTTTATCGAGAGGTGATACAGTTATTGGGCTGGATTGTATAAACGATTATTACGATGTAAACCTGAAGTATAACCGGTTAAAACAATATGGAATTGATAAAGATTCCATTCAGTATAACGAATTGTTACAAAGCTCTACACACGAAAACTATTCGTTTATAAAGTTGCAGCTTGAAGACAGGGAGCTTTTGGATAAACTTTTTAAGGAGCAGCAATTTGATGCTGTTGTTAACCTTGCTGCACAGGCGGGTGTACGTTATAGTTTAACAAATCCGCAGGCATATATCGACAGTAATATTATAGGTTTCACCAACATTTTAGAGTGCTGCCGCCATCATAAAATAAAGCACCTGGCTTATGCAAGCAGCTCCAGTGTTTATGGATTAAATGAAAACGTACCGTTTTCAACCTCGCAAAATGTTGATCATCCAATGTCGTTATACGCGGCAAGTAAAAAAAGTAACGAATTGATGGCCCACGTTTATAGCCATCTTTTTAATATACCCACAACGGGCTTAAGGTTTTTTACCGTTTATGGTCCGTGGGGCAGGCCCGATATGGCTTTGTTTATTTTTACTAAAGCAATTACGGCAGGCACCCCTATTGAAGTTTTCAATAATGGGGATATGGTGCGCGACTTTACTTTTGTAGATGATATTGTTGAAGGAATTGTAAGAGTGATTGATAATCCTCCCGCCGGCAATGCACAATGGGATGCTAAAAACCCGGACCCAAGTACTTCCACAGCGCCTTACCAGATTTATAACATCGGTAATAATTCACCGGTGCGCCTGCTTGATTTTGTGAATGCAATTGAAGAAGAGATTGGTATTAAGGCTATAAAGGAATTAAAACCAATACAGCCGGGTGATGTACCTGCAACGTATGCAGAGGTAAGCGACCTGGTGGCAAACCTTGATTATAAACCAAACACTACAATAAAAGAAGGTATTACTAAGTTTATTGGATGGTATAAAAACTATTACAACGTTTAATGAAAAATATTTTAATAACCGGTGGCGCAGGTTTTATTGGCTCACACGTAGTAAGGCTTTTTGTAAATAAATACCCCAACTATAAAATAATAAACCTGGATGCTTTAACCTACGCAGGAAACCTTGAAAACCTTACCGATATTGAAGGTGCCGAAAACTACATTTTTGAGAAGGTAAATATTTTGGATGTAGAGGAACTAAACCGTGTTTTTAAGGAACACAATATTACGGATGTTATCCATTTAGCAGCAGAATCGCATGTGGATAGATCTATATCTTCTCCGCTTGATTTTGTTTTTACCAACGTGGTAGGTACGGTTAACTTATTAAACGTTGCCAAAAGTGCATGGGCTGGTAATTTTGATGGCAAATTGTTTTACCACGTTTCAACCGACGAAGTGTATGGTGCATTGGGTGCAACCGGTTTCTTTACCGAAACAACCCCCTATCACCCAAATTCGCCTTACTCTGCAAGTAAAGCATCGTCCGACCATTTTGTAAGGGCTTATGGCGAAACGTACGACCTGCCTTTTGTGATTTCCAACTGTTCCAACAATTATGGATCGTACCAGTTTCCTGAAAAATTAATTCCACTTTTCATCAA
>JBBSJX010000248.1:0-6350 GCA_038256825.1 Chitinophagales bacterium | reverse complement strand
GGCATTCCGGGATACATTGATTGAGAAGAAAAAGGTTCCGTCAGAAAAAATAATTTTTATTCCCAATGCAGCCGATTTTAGTTTAAGTGAAGAACTATTACAAACATTTGATACAACAGCTTTTAGAAAAGAACATGGATTGAAGGAAGAGCTGGTGCTTACCTATGTGGGGGCACATGGAGTTGCAAACCACCTGATCCAGGTAATTGATGCAGCAGCATTGCTTCAGGATAAACCGGTGATGTTTTTATTGATTGGTGAGGGAATGCAGAAAAACATGTTGAAGGAAGAAGCTAAAAAAAGAGGACTGTCAAATGTTCGCTTCATCAACGCTGTTCCTAAAAGAGACGTATTTAAATATATCCTGGCATCCGATATTGGAATGTCGGTCTTAAAAAAAGTTGATACATTTAAAACGGTTTATAGCAACAAAACTTTTGATTACATGAGTTGTAAAAAGCCAATATTGATGGCCATTGATGGTGTTTCAAGAAAATTGGTGGAAGATGCACAGGCAGGAATGTATGTTGAGCCGGAAAATGTTGATGAATACGTAAGAATTATAAACCATTATCTTGAAAATCCGGGATTGATGAAAATACAAGGGGAGCGTGGGTATGCGTTTGCTAAAAAGTCTTTCGACAGGGATGTTTTAGCAAAGAAATACCTTACTTATTTACATTTTGAATGAATAAAACACAAGCCATAATTATTGGATACTCCGGTCACGCTTTCGTAGCTATTGATATCTTAGAATTATGTGGATACTCTTTTTTAGGTTATTGTGAAAATGATGAAAAACAACTAAATCCCTTTTCTTTAAAATACCTGGGAAAAGAGCAGGAGCTTATGGGAAGTAAAAAAATGGATGTATCTGATGCATCCTTTTTTATTGGTATTGGAGAGAACTCAATTCGTCGAAAAGTATTTTCATTACTTCAACAACATAATGTAGCAACCATAAATGCTATTCATCCCGGTAGCATAATTTCACGTACTGTAACATTGGGTAAAGGTGTAATGGTTGTAGCCAATGCAACTATAAACCCATTCTGCAACATAGGCGATGGTGTCATCTGCAACACTTCTTCTTCAATAGATCATGAATGCGTTATTGGCGATTTTTCGCATATTTGCCCCGGAACAGTGCTTTGCGGCAATGTAACGATTGGTAAAAATTGTTTTATTGGCGCCAATTCGGTTGTAAAGCAGGGGGTAGCCATTTGTGATAATGTAGTGATTGGCGCAGGTTCTACGGTTATTAAAAATATAAATGAACCCGGAACTTATTTTGGTAATCCGCTTCGGAATATAATTAAACAATAAAATTATCCTATGCTAATAGACATTATAGCCGGAGCCCGGCCCAACTTCATGAAAATTGCGCCGATTATTGAGGCAATTGAAAAGGCAAAAGAGAACGGAAAAAATATTGATTACCGCCTCATTCATACCGGTCAGCATTTTGACCGTAACATGAGCGAAAGCTTTTTTGAGCAGTTGGGCATACCTGAACCTCAT
This sequence comes from Chitinophagales bacterium, assembly GCA_038256825.1. Taxonomy (GTDB): domain Bacteria; phylum Bacteroidota; class Bacteroidia; order Chitinophagales; family Chitinophagaceae; genus Segetibacter. The sequence continues at coordinate 4,829 of JBBSJX010000248.1, read as the reverse complement.
GTAAACCTGGAAGGTGGCGGAGGAACCCAGGCCGAGCAAACGGCCGCCATCATGGTAAATTTTGAGAAGGACCTGCTCGCAAACCCGGCCGACCTGGTATTGGTGGTGGGAGATGTAACATCAACACTGGCCTGCTCCATAGTAGCTAAAAAACTACAAACTAAAGTTGCGCATGTTGAAGCCGGTATTCGTTCGTTTGACCTGAGCATGCCGGAGGAAATTAATAGAATGGTTACTGATTCAATTACCGACTATTTTTTTACCACCACTGAGGTAGCCAATAATAACCTGATGCATTACGGTGCCAAAAGCGAGCAGATATTTTTTGTGGGCAATACCATGATCGATACCCTTTTAAAAAACCTGTCCCGCTTGCAGGAGCCTAAGGTTTGGAAGGATGTAGGATTAAAAACAAAACAATATTTTGTAATTACTCTACACCGCCCGGCAAATGTGGACGAGGAAGGCCACCTGAAATTATTAATTGATGAAATCATCCGGAATGTTCAAGGTTTGCCGGTTATCTTTCCCGTACATCCACGTACTGCTAAAATTTTAGCTGGCCTGGGTATTGGTGCGCCTAATTTACACATGGTGGAACCCTTAGGATACCTTGAATTTAATTACCTGGTAAAAAATGCTAAGGCGGTCATTACCGATTCAGGTGGCATTACCGAAGAAACTACCGTAATGGGCGTTCCTTGTTTAACCTTGCGTAATAATACCGAACGACCGGAAACCATTTCTATAGGCACCAACGAATTAATTGGAACAGACCCAAAAGCAATAGAACCTGCATTAAATAAATTGTTTAATGGCGAGTGGAAAAAAGGCGGCATTCCTGCATTATGGGATGGCAAAACCGGGGAGCGCATTGTAGATAAATTATTGCAATTATCCTTATAGCCCATTGCATATAAAATAGTTAGCAGAAGCATTACATTATGATCAATCAAAACATCTCAGAATTTATAAAAAAACACATCACCAAACGTGCTGAAAGTTTTTTTGAAAAGGATATTACTGATAACTACGAAACTTTAAAAAGTAACATCGAAGGAAAATCGGTTTTGGTAATTGGCGGTGGCGGTACCATCGGCTCAAGCTACATCAAATCCATTTTGCGTTTTAAACCTTCAAAGGTGGTCGTTATCGATACCAACGAAAATGGCCTTACCGAATTGGTTCGTGATGTAAGAAGCACACAGGGTTTACAGGCACCCGAAACATTTATCACCTACCCCGTAAATTTTGGCGATCCAATTTTCGAGAAAATCTACCAGTTTTATAAGCCGTTTGATATTGTAGCCAATTTTGCCGCACACAAACATGTACGCAGCGAAAAGGATATTTTCTCCATCGAATCAATGATCCAGAACAATTTGTTTTATGCCTACCGCTTACTAAAACTCATCGAACCCGATCAGCCTTCTCATTTCTTTTGTGTGTCAACCGACAAAGCTGCCAACCCCGTAAACATTATGGGCGCATCAAAAAAATTAATGGAAGACCTGGTAATGGATTTTTCGCATCGCATGAAGTGTACCACGGCCCGTTTTGCCAATGTTGCCTTTTCAAACGGAAGTTTATTGGATGGCTTTATTCATCGTATCATGAACCGCCACCCGTTAGCTGTTCCCGGCGATGTAAAGCGTTACTTTGTTTCGCCACGTGAGTCGGGCGATATTTGTATGTTGGCCTGTATCCTGGGTCAATCCGGCGATATTTATTTTCCTAAGTTGGTGCCCGACCAGTTAACCAAGTTTGTAGATATTACCGAAAGCTTTTTAACCGACCTCGGTTATACCATGGATCGCTGCGCTTCCGAAGCTGAGGCCAAAGAAAAATCGCAACAGTTGGCGCACAATGCTAAGGCTTACCCGGTTTATGTTTTTAATTCAGAAACAAGCGGCGAAAAATTGTACGAAGAGTTTTATACAGATGCTGAGGAGATAGACCTGGAAACTTACAATTCGTTAGGTGTTGTAAAAAATGCACCGGTGTTATCGGCTTCCACGCACAATATTGCTGATGGAATAGCAGATCTGGAAAACTTGTTTTCATCGGGTAGCATCCAAAAAGGCGAAATCGTTGAAATTCTTTCAAAATACATTCCCACATTCGATCATATTGAAAAAGGCTTAGGTTTAGATCAGAAAATGTAATTATCGCAAAAGGGGATTATGGTACCGGCATTTGTTTTCATGGCATCATCCTTGCGTCGCACAATTCATCTTCAACTAAATAGCATCTTATTAAAAGCATAAGCTGCAAACAGTCAAAAGAACTAACACTCAAAAATCAAATCCTTCTAAAGGATCTTATAATACAACATGACTTTATTATCAGGGCCAAACATTTCGGGTAACGAGTGGAAATATGTAAAAGAATGCCTGGACACCGCGTGGGTTTCTTCAGTAGGTTCATACGTAAACAAGTTTGAAGAAATGATGGCAGCCTATACCGGAACAAAGTATGCTGTTGCCACATCTAACGGAACCAGTGCCTTACACATTGCGCTTATCCTTTCCAATGTTCAGCGTAACGATTATGTGATCGTACCCAATCTAACTTTCATCGCCTCATTAAATGCAATAAAATATACGGGTGCCAACCCCATTTTAATGGATGTAAATCCTGCAACCTGGCAACTGGACCTAAACCTGTTAGAAGATTTTTTAGCAACTAAAACTGAAATCAGCAACGGGGAATGTGTTCACATACAGGATGGGCGGGTTATAAGAGCCATTATGCCGGTGCATGTTTTAGGTAACATGTGCAATATGGAAAGGATGCTTGAACTCACTGCAAAATACCATCTTGCCGTTGTTGAAGATGCCACAGAAGCATTAGGAACTTATTACAACGGTAAACACAGCGGTAGCTTCGGTTCCATGGGTTGTTTTAGTTATAATGGTAATAAAATTATAACTACCGGCGGTGGCGGTATGATTGTTACCGATAATGAAGAGCTGGCTAAAAAAGCCAAGCACTTAACAACACAGGCCAAAAGTGACTCGTTTGAATATGTGCATGATGAGGTTGGTTATAATTACAGGTTGGTAAATGTGTTAGCCGCAATTGGTGTTGCCCAAATGGAACAATTACCCGGCTTTGTTCAAAAGAAAAAGGAAATTGATGCATATTATAAAAATGAATTACAAGGAGTAGGCGATATCACTTTTCAGCAGGTTGATGATTATGTGAATGCTAATTGCTGGCTTTTTACCATACGAACCATCAGGCAAAAAGCGTTATAATCAGCATAAAATGAAAGCAAACTGCAATCCCGCCCCTTTTGGGTACCTATGAACAGGCTTCAAATGTATAAAGATGATGTATACATTAGCAATAACGACCAGGCAGGTCAGTTATATGAAGAATGCCTGAGCATACCTTGTTCTACAAATATTACAGAGGGAGAAATGGAGCAGGTTGTAGCCATTATTAAATCCAGTTTTTAGATCCAATATTATGTACCTGATTTTTAAAAGAATTTTCGATATACTGGTTTCTACTGTTTTACTCATATTATTAATGCCTTTGTTTTTGGTATTAATGGTCCTATTAAGTTTAACCGGTGAGCGCAAGGTTTTTTATTTACAGGATAGGGTAGGTTTTAAAAACAAAAATTTTAAGATCTGGAAGTTTGCCACAATGCTGCAGAATAGTCCAAACATAGGCACCGGCGATATTACCATTAGAAATGATCCACGCTTAATACCTATGGGAAGGTTTCTGCGAAAAACCAAACTGAATGAGATTCCGCAGTTGATTAATGTTTTTGTGGGGGATATGTCACTTGTGGGCCCAAGGCCGTTAATGAAAAAAGGGTTCGACCGTTATGCTCCCAAAGTTCAATCCATGATTTACAATGTTAAGCCCGGTATTACGGGCATCGGTTCTGTTATTTTCAGGGACGAAGAAAAAATGGTGACGGCTAGCAAGAATTATGAAACAGCTTACCAGGCAATAAACAACCACAAGGGTTTGCTTGAAGTTTGGTACCAGCAGCATATTGGTTTTTATACTGATTTCATGTTGATGTTTTTAACCGTTTGGGTTTTAATATACCCTGAAAGTAATATGGCAAATAAAGTGTTTACTGATTTACCCAAATCAAAGGATGAAATGTTTGCTACTGCTTAAGGCGGATTAATAACCTGAAGGTTTATTTTTTAAGTATTAGTGGTATGAAAATCAGCTCTTAAGCATTCTGGTAGGTCATGCTTTAATTTTAGAACAAAGGAACATTGCAAAATAATAAGATAATAAATGTAATAGGCTGTCCTAAAGTGGGCAGCCTATTTAATTTTAATTCGGTGTGCAACAGAAGTTTTTTCTACATTGCGCCCTTAAAATTGGGACTGAGCGTGGCGAAGCCATGCGTACTGATTATTTTGGAAAACCAGCGTGATTAGTAAGGTTTGTGATATTATTTAATTATGATCGCTTTTGGATTACTGCTTTGCCCTGTTGAATAGGAGCATAAAGTACTAGAGCTACCGTGTGAACACAAACGTGTTAGGTTTCGATTCTTAATGTTCATAATAGAAAAGGCTAATTGCTTCAGAGGAGCACCCTGTTTATAGTATATCTGAATTGTAGGTTCTACGGCTCCGTATGCCACCTGTAATTGAGCAATCAGGAAGCAGATTTAACTTTCATAAATAAATAACGGTTAATTGCTCCAGAGGAGCACCCTGTTTATAGTATATCTTAATTTAAAGTTCTACGGCTCCGTAGGTGCCACCTGTAATTGAGCAATCAGGAAGCAGATTTAACTTTCATAAATAAATAACGGTTAATTGCTCCAGAGGAGCACCCTG
>JBBSJX010000247.1:0-6367 GCA_038256825.1 Chitinophagales bacterium | reverse complement strand
CTAAGAAATAAATAAAAAATATTACCACAGCATTTTTGCTCCGGGGTTCCCCTCCCTTGTATTCGACAATTACATTACAGGCGAACTTAACCGTATCCGCCCGATCAATAAAAAATGCAATCGGCTTTCATTTCTTTTCCTGGCTGTTACAAAAAAATGCCCATTGCGTTGCGAGCATTGTTATGAGTGGGATAACCTTAACCAGAAAGAGACACTCGGTTTAGGCGACCTGCAAGACATCGTGAAAAAGTTCCAGGGCGAAGGTGTTGCACAATTTCATTTAGGAGGCGGCGAACCCATGGCGCGGATAAAGGACCTGTTGTCGCTGGTAAAATCAATCGGTAATAAATCAGAAATTTATATCTTAACCTCCGGCTTCAATCTTACACAGGCAAATGCCAAAGCTTTAAAGGATGCAGGCGTAACCGGCATAGAGGTGTCGTTAGATCATTTTGATGCGGAAAAGCATAATGCATTCCGCGGATTTCAGGATTCATTTGGCGATGCTTTAAAAGCGATCAGGCATGCACAACAACAAAAACTGGTTGTTTCTGTCAGCATATGCACTACCAAGGACTTCCTGACCTGGAATAATTTAATAGAATATGTTAACCTTATAAAACGGTTAGGTGTTCCATTCCTTAATATACTGGAACCTAAGGCAGTCGGGCATTATAAGGATAAGGATGTTTGCCTGGATGAAAACCAGATACTGTTGCTTGAGAAGTTTTACAAGACAATAAACTTTGACCCGGCATATAATGACTATCCTGTAATTACCTACACCGGTTATCATCAGCGAAGAGTTGGTTGCCTGTTAGGTGGAAACCGGATCTTATATATCGACTCCGATGGGTATGTAAATGCATGCCCTTTTTGTCACTCCAGGAATTTCAATATTAAAGCTGCGTTAAAGCAAGATGTGGATGTACAGTCTGCCGTTAAACTGGTCGGTTGCAAACCTTATGGCCTTGAAAAGGGAGTAACCGTTTAAGCCATATAACCCAGGTTTGAATATTTTAATCACAAAAAAAATTAGCACACAAATGCAAAGAATTGGAAAGATTTTGATTATCGTTTTCATCAGTGTTAAAGAGTGTAACAAAATTGTTTGATAGGAATAGTCTATAACAATGGCTTTTATTTTTAGTATGAATAAATCAAAAGACTAAATAATAATATGGAAAGAACTTTATCTACAAATAAGTTGTTTCAATAGCCTATAGTGTTTGGATATTTATTTTGGTTACAAACCATATTTCAGTATCAGGCATTCTTGTAGCTTGACCGACCACTGGCGGTTCACTCACTTGTACTTGTAAAATTTTTATGCAGCCATAAAATCTTATACAATCAAAGTTGAAATACTTGTTGCGGTACACGGGGGTGACACAACAATGTTGCTTTAAGATAAAATGTTTGTAACCAAAAGGTATGAAAACAAAAAAGCCACCTATTGCTAAGTGGCTTTTTAAACTGAGTTATTTTATTAACCTAAGTAAGCTTTTAAAGCATTGCTATAACGTGCTTTTTGCAGGCGTTTAATAGCTCTTTCCTTAATTTGGCGGATGCGTTCTTTTGTAAGATCATATTTTTGACCAATTTGCTCAATGGTAACGCCATTTTCGCCATCCAATCCAAAATACGCATTTACAATTTCAGCTTCACGTGGAGATAATGATTTTAAAACCCGGCGAATTTCTTCTCTCAAACTATCTTTCATCACATCTTCATCCGTATCATCACCACCTTCTAAAAGATCACCCATGGCTACGTCTTCGGCTTCGTGTACCGGTGCATCTAACGAGGTGTGGCGAGTATTGCTTTGGAAAATATTGTTAATTTCCGTTTCACTCATTTCCAAAATTTCGGCCAATTCTTCGGTACTTGGTTCACGCTCATGCTCCTGTTCAAAGGCCATATAAGCTTTATTGGCTTTATTATAAGTACCAATTTTATTTTGTGGTAAACGCACCAATCTACCCTGCTCGGCTAATGCCTGCAAAATTGATTGACGGATCCACCAAACTGCGTAAGAAATAAATTTAAAACCTTTGGTTTCGTCAAAGCGCTGTGCTGCTTTAATCAAACCTAAATTTCCTTCGTTAATAAGATCACTCAGGCTTAAGCCCTGGTGCTGGTATTGCTTAGCAACCGATACCACGAAACGTAAGTTAGCTGTTGTAAGTCTTTCCAAAGCTCTCTGATCGCCCATTTTTATTTTCTGGGCTAGAATGGTCTCCTCTTCGGGAGTGATCATTGGTATTTTAGAGATTTCCTGGAGATACTTTTCAACTGCTTGCGAATCCCGGTTCGTAATCTGCGTGGCAATTTTAAGCTGCCTCATAATTTAAATGGGTTATAATGAATGTAAACGCTTTAAGACATCAATTGTTTAATCAAAGTTGCAATTCGCTCTTCAATTACTTATATATATGATACAAATGCCGCAAAGTTAAGTTTAAACATTGATTTATGCCAGAATTGTTGAAAACAAAAGCCGTTTTTGGGTATAAATTAACCGCAATTATGACAAATTTTCTTTAAATAGAAAAGTATATAAATGATAAATTATATCTGTATGCATAATTTTTATTCCGTCCAATTAAATCCCTTTGATGCATTTGTAATTTTCCATATTCAAAAACATTCAAATCCTGTTGCGACAATATTGATTAGATACAAAAATGATACCTGTATGCATGTGTAATGGGTATTAATGTAAATTCGCGAACTTATGATTGATTATCGTTCAGATACATTTACGCAACCGGGTGCCGGTATGTTAAAAGCTATGTTTGATGCACCCGTTGGAGATGATGTGTTTGGTGAAGACCCCACTGTAAATAAACTGGAGGCTATGTCGGCCGATATGTTTGGAATGGAAGCGGCCCTGTTTTGCCCCAGTGGTACCATGACCAACCAGATTGCAATAAAATGCCACACCCAACCGGCTGATGAAGTGATTTGTGATAAAGTGTCGCACGTTTACATTTATGAAGGTGGTGGGATCGCTTTTAACTCTGGCTGTAGCATAAAAACAATTGAGGGCAACCTGGGAAAGGTAAATGCTTTACAGGTTTCAGAAGCCATCAATCCGCAGGATATTCACAGGGCAAATAGCCGGTTAGTTAGCCTGGAAAATACAGCAAACCGTGGTGGTGGTAGCTGTTACGATTTTAATGAATTTAATAAAATCCGGGAAGTTTGTAATCAAAATAATTTAGCCTTGCACCTTGATGGCGCACGTTTATTTAATGCCCTGGTGGCTAAAGGCGAAACTCCGCGGCAGTATGGGCAAGTTTTTGACAGCATTTCGGTTTGTTTGAGTAAAGGCTTAGGCGCCCCGGTTGGCAGCGTATTAATTGGCACAACTGATCTTATAAAAAAAGCCCGTCGCATACGCAAGGTATTAGGCGGAGGTATGCGGCAAGCTGGTTACCTTGCCGCTGCTTGCATCTATGCTTTTGAAAATAATGTTGATCGTTTAGCAGAGGATCACAATAATGCAAAACTGATTGCAGAAGTATTAAAACAAAAAGATTTTACCGGCCAGTTTTTACCCGTTGAAACCAATATTTTAATTTTTGAAGTTTCCGGCAAATACACACCCGTAACATTCACCGCAAAACTTAAAGAACATAATATATTGTGTTTGCCCATTTCTTCCACACAGGTGAGATTGGTGCTGCACCTGGATATAACTGCAGAAATGGTTCAACAAACTATTAAAGTAATCAATGAATTATAATATATTTCGTTGGAATTTACAGTAACCAAATTCAAACTAAAACCAAAAGCAACATAATGCTTCCAAAAGTAAACCCGACCAATACACAGGCATGGCTTTTATTAAAGCGACATTTTGATGATGAAATGCAGCGGTCGCACCTTAGAAAACTTTTTACTGCAGACCCTGAACGGTTTAATAAATTTTCGCTTTGTTTCCAGGATATGGTTTTTGACTATTCAAAAAATCTCATCAATAACAAAACGCTGCAATTGCTATTACAATTAGCCGACGAATGCAATGTTAAGGAAGGTATAACCTCCATGTTTGCTGGTGAACGAATAAACGAAACAGAACAGCGTGCTGTTTTACATGTAGCCTTGCGCAACTTTTCGGACCGGGAATATATTGTTGATGGCGAAAATGTTATGCCTGAAGTAAACCGTGTAAAAAAACAAATGCAGGAGTTTTGTGAGCAGGTGCATTCAGGCAATTGGAAAGGTTATACAGGTAAACCCATAAAATACATTGTAAATATAGGTATTGGTGGCAGCGATTTAGGACCCGTAATGGTAACCGAAGCATTAAAACCTTATTGGTTAGAAGGTATTCAACCCTATTTTGTAAGTAACGTTGACGGCACCCACATTGCTGAGACTTTGAAAAAGGTAACAGCCGACGAAACACTTTTTATTATAGCTTCCAAAACTTTTACCACCCAGGAAACCATGACCAATGCGCACAGCGCCAGGAACTGGTTTTTACAACATGCCAGCGAAGCAGATATTCCTGCCCATTTTGTAGCGGTAAGTACTAACGAAACTGAGGTAGTTAAATTTGGTATTGCTCCTCAAAACATGTTTGTGTTTTGGGATTGGGTTGGCGGACGTTTCAGTCTTTGGTCATCCATTGGATTATCTATAGCCCTTACAATAGGCTACGACAACTTTGACGAACTACTGAAAGGTGCATTTGAAGTTGATGAGCATTTTAGAACCGAAAAATTCAATAGTAACATACCTGTTTTAATGGCCCTTTTAGGGGTTTGGTATGTAAACTTTTATGGTGCAGAAAGTGAAGCTATTTTGCCTTACGATCAATACATGCACCGCTTTGCTGCTTATTTTCAACAGGGAGCTATGGAGAGTAATGGAAAAAGCGTAGACCGTAATGGTTACGAAGTTAGCTACGATACCGGCCCCGTTATTTGGGGCGAACCGGGCACTAATGGCCAACATGCTTTTTACCAGTTAATTCACCAGGGCACCTTAACCATACCATGCGACTTTATTGCACCCGCTATCAGCCATAACCCTGTTGGCGACCAGCACGACAAATTGATGAGTAACTTTTTTGCGCAGACAGAAGCACTCATGAATGGTAAAACTGAGGAGGAAGCCCGGCAGGAATTAGAAGCCGCCGGCAAAACAAAAGAAGAAATAAAAAAGCTGGTACGCTTTAAAGTTTTTGCCGGTAACAAGCCAACCAATTCGTTTTTATTACAAAAGGTTACACCCAAAAGCCTGGGCAGTTTAATTGCCCTTTACGAGCATAAAATTTTTGTGCAGGGAATTATCTGGAATATATTTTCGTTTGACCAATGGGGGGTAGAACTGGGCAAACAATTAGCCAATAATATATTGCCGGAACTAATTAAAACCGGTTCAGTAAGCAACCACGATTCATCTACCAATGGATTGATAAATGCCTATAAGACATTCAGAAAATAAACCCTGGTTTATCTAAAATTTAAAAGCCTCTTTGCGGGGCTTTTTTTATATCCATAATAAATAAAATTATGGTCCCATCAGTAGTTTGGCTATGGTACATTGTTGCGTCGCACTCTTGTACTATTGATTCAAAATTCACCAACCAGAATTAAAATAGATTTGCAACTTAGTTAAATAAGGTGCCTGAAAATACTGCTGTACAAGAGTGCGACGCAAGTAAAGCCAAATAGAAAACCTAAAGCCGGGTTCATAAATATTAACCACCAAATTGATTTACTACCCGTGAAAAAAAAATGAAGAGGACTTCCCTATAATTGTAAGGACCATAAATAAAAAACCCCTGCAAATGCAAGGGCTCATTAATAAATTTATTTTAATCTACCACTTATCAACTTCTTCGGTAGAGTGGTCGTTAGCTGCAGTTATAGGGAATACCTCTTCTTGTTTTTCTTCTTCTTCAACCGGGCCCTCAGGGGCTTTTGTTGTTTCAGGTGTATCAAGGCTTTCGGCAATTTCTGCAGTTTGCTCTACCGTACCATTGCTGGTTGCCTGAACGAATGCAGCACCTTCGGCACCACCATTTTCTTCGTAATTATCGTGGTTAAAAGCGTCGAAATCAAAGTCAGGCATTAAGTCTGTTTTTACATAATCAACTGCTTCTGTCAATGCTTTTATAAACTTATTAAAATCTTCTTTGTACAAAAAGATTTTATGCCTGTCGTAACCATTGTCGTTAAAACGCTTACGACTTTCGGTAATGGTTAAAAAATAATCGTTGCTTCTTGTTGCTCTAACATCAAAAAAATAGGTCCTTCTTTTTCCAGCCCTGATCCTTTTGCTGTAAACACTTTCAATTTTTTGTTCGTTGTTCTCGTACGGCACAGTTATTAGTTTATGTTAAGAGTTT
>JBBSJX010000246.1:0-6390 GCA_038256825.1 Chitinophagales bacterium | reverse complement strand
TACGATTATAATTATGGTTGGTTACAGACAACTGTTATTCCCAAAATGTCAAATGCTGCACAATATGCTGAATTGCTGAACGAACAGGTTTTGTTTAGCAATGTGCCTTACCAGCAATGGACACCTGGTTGGAATGCGCTTCAAAGCAATGGCTTTTATGTTCGTACAGATAATAATGTGCGTGTAAATGCCTTTTACACTCCTGAAGATCTTAATAAATTCAGAAGTGGCAGTAATCCGCTAACGCATCCTAATACCAACTGGTACGATGCGGTATTTAAAAAGTGGTCTAATCAACAGCAGCACAGCCTCCAAATTAGTGGTGGAACTGAAGCCGTTAGGTTGTTAGCTTCTCTAGGCTATCAGGATCAGGGTGCCTATTATAAAAATTCAGCTACCAATTATAAGCAATATGATATGCGCTTAAACCTGGACGCTAAAATTAACCAATACATTTCAGCAAACCTGGGTTTAACAGCTCGTGAAGAAGCCCGCAACTTTCCAACAGAAAGTTCAGGTTCAATATTTAGAATGTTGATTAGAGGTAAACCAACTGAAATTGCAATTTGGCCAAATGGTTTACCCGGCCCGGATATTGAAAATGGACAAAACCCTGTTGTAATTACTACCAATGCAACCGGTTTCGACAGAAACCGTCGGGATTATTTTCAAACAAATGGCCAGGTTGAGATTCGCAATCCCTGGGTTGAGGGGCTGAAATTTACACTACAAGGGGCTGCTGATAAATATATGGGGCGGACCAAACGCTTCCAAACGCCCTGGTCGTTATATACCTGGGATAAAATATCTTTTGAAGCAGACGGCGTTTCACCTAAGCTTACTAAAACAGTACGTTCAACTTTTACCGATCCAATGCTAAGGTTATCGGATGAAGAAGAGTTGCGTATTACTTTAACCGGTTTGGTTAATTACGACCGTAACTTTAAGGGTGGCCATAATATAGCTTTACTGGGAGGTATTCAAAAAGAAACCAGGAAGGGCGATAACTTCTTCGCTTACAGGCGCAACTTTATTTCTCCTGCAATTGACCAGTTAAATGTAGGCGGTACTTTACAACAGGATATTGGTGGTAATGGCTTTGAGCAGGCACGTTTAAGTTATTTTGGAAGAGCTTCATATAACTATAACGAAAAGTATCTTGCTGAATTTTTATGGCGTTATGATGGATCGTACATTTTTCCGGAAGACAAACGCTTTGGATTTTTCCCCGGAATTTTGGTGGGATGGAATATTTCGAAGGAAAATTTTCTTCAAAATGTTAGTTTCATCAATAACTTAAAAATTCGTGCTTCATATGGCCAAATGGGTAACGATCGTTTAAATATTGCTGACTACGGCTATTTGTCTACTTACTCTTTAAGTGGCGTACAGGTAATTAACAGCCAGCAGTTACGCACGCTAACCGAAACCAGGGTTCCTAACCTCAACTTTACCTGGGAGGTGGCCAATAATGCCAACCTGGGTTTAGAAGGAACAATTTTAAATAACAAAGTATTTTTTGAATTCGATGTATTCAATAACCAACGTAAGCAGATCCTCATCCAAAGAGCAGGTTCTACTCCACAAAGTTCAGGTATAACTGGCTTGCTGCCACCGGTAAATGCAGGCCATGTTGAAAATAAAGGTTACGAATTTAGAGTGGGCTACAACGGAAAAGCAAGTGACTTCACTTACAGCATTAGTGTAAATGGCGGCTATTCAAAAAACGAGGTGAAGTTCTGGGACGAAAATCCAAAGATTCCTGATTATCAAAAAGCAACCGGGCATCCTTTTGGTACAAATGGTTTTTCTTACCTTGCTTTCCAGTATGATGGCATTTTCAGGGATGAAAAAGATATTGCCGATAATAAGTTAGATTATGGTGCGGCCGAAGGTAATTTAAGACCTGGCGATATGAAGTTTAAAGATGTTAATGGTGATGGAAAAATTACTGACCTGGATGCAGTAAGGATGGATAAAACCAGGGACCCATTATTTACAGGTGGTCTTAACATTAATGTTGCTTATAAAGGTTTAGACCTTTCTTTATTATTCCAGGGAGCTACAGGAGGCTTACAATTACTAAGCTTTAACGAAACAGGCGAATTTGGTAACTGGTTGGAATATGGATACAATAACCGTTGGTCGGTACAAAACCCCAGCAGTGAACATCCAAGATTGGTAAGCAGAAATAACAGGTATTATACCATCAATTTCCGAAACAATACATATTGGTTAAGAAGTAATAAATATCTAAGATTCAAAAACTTTGAGCTTGGATATACAATGGGACCTGAAATAGGAAACAGGATTGGAATTAGCCGTCTTCGTGTTTATGTCAGCGGTCTTAACCTGGCTACCTGGGATAAACTGGGCATCTGGGATCCTGAAGCCACTGCAGAAAACGGATACGCCTATCCACAATCACGAATTATCAGCACCGGAGTTCGGGTAACCTTTTAAAATTGAAAAATGAAAAAGATAACACACATAACCATGCATGCTTTACTCCTGGCAGGCACCATGCTTACCAGTTGTAAAAAAGAATTCTTAAATACCCAGCCCCTTGACCAGGTACAGGCTAGCGCAACCTGGAAGGACCCTGCACTTGCCGAGGCATTTGTAACCGGGATTTATGGCGCTTTGTACGAAGGTGGCTTTGATGAGCAGATGCTTGCCTCCATTACCGACGAGGCTATTTTTACCCACGCCGGCCGAAATATCAATACCATTAACCAGGGTATATTAAGTCCTTCAAACCCGGGATGGGCAAACAGGCATACCAACTGGCTCAATTTGTACAACTTTATTCGTACGGCAAACATTGCAATTGAAAGTTTGCCTACTGCTACTGTTACACCTGATTTAAAAGCCAGGCTGGAAGGTGAAGCCCGTTTTTTAAGGGCTTATATGTACCACCAATTGCTTAGGTTTTATGGTGGAGTTCCTTTGATCACAAAATCATATGGATTAGATGAAGATTATACAATTGTAAGGAGCTCCTATGCAGATGTAAGTAAATTCATCCTGGCCGAAACAGAATTAGCTATCAACCTGTTAAAAGGTAAGGCACGTATAAAAGGCCGCGCAACTGACCTGGCAGCTCTTGCTTTAAAGTCGCGCCAGTTAATTTACGATGCCAGCGATTTGCACGATATGCCTACAGCCAAAGCCAAATCAAGTGTAATATCTGCATTTGGCAAACCTGAATTACTAGGTTTTGTAAGTGGCGACCGCAGGGCCCGTTGGCTTGCTGCTAAAGATGCAGCTAAGGCTGTTTTAGATGCTGCAGGTTCAGGATACAAAACCAATTTAACTGCACCGGTTTCTTTTGAAGAAGGACGAAAAAACCACTTATCTATAGCAATGGGTGGTGCAAGCAAGCATCCCGATGCCGATGGTGCTGTAGCAACATCCAACGAGCTGCTGTTTGTTAGAACATTCACTCTTGAAAGACCTGAAGGTGCCCAGCAACATGGCCTGCGCCAGGGACCAAATGGGTACAACAACTGGGCAGGAAATACACCTATCCAGGAACTGGTGGATGACTATGAAATGATGGATGGAACAAAGTTCGACTGGAGCAACCCTGCGCACAAAGCCGACCCTTATGCTAATCGTGACCCACGCTTTTATGTTGATATTTTGTATGATGGCGCTCCCTGGAAACTACGTGGAAGAGCCGAAGATCCTATAAACGAAATACAGACAGGAACCTATTTTGTGGGTGGTACAAAAATCGTAGGCCTCGATACCAGACAGGGACCTATTGAAAACTGGAACGGAAGCTTTACCGGCTATTATTTCCGCAAGTTTATCGATCCCACAATTACCCTTCGCGACAACACCGACAGGCAAACTGTTCCCTGGGCTTATTTCAGGTATACTGAAGCCATGTTTAATTACATTGAAGCTTCCATTGAATTAGGCGATGATGCCGACGCCCAGCTTTGGTTAAACAGAATAAGGTTTAGAGCAGGTATGCCTGCAGTAACTGAAACTGGTGATGCATTAAAACAACGATTTAGAAATGAAAAACGAATTGAAATGGCTTTTGAAGAGCAGCGTTATTTTGATACACGCCGCTGGATGATTGCACCACAAACACTGGGCAGAAAAACTACTTTCATACAAATAGAAGGCAGATTAAAGCCAGGAGCAACAGCACCGGTTCCGTACCGAAAAGACAAAACCAAGTTTGATTACACCTATACAACGGTAATTAATAACGACCTGGAAAACAGGACGTGGTTAGACAAAATGTATTTCAGGCCAATTGCACTTGATGAAACTCAGAAAAATAATAAGTTAGAACAAAACCCTGGGTATTAAACATCGTTCTTAATTACAAAAAGCCATCTCTGCAAAGGGGTGGCTTTTTTGTTTGTATCCCTTGCTTGATAAAAAATGTTTTTGTGTCCTGGCATTTCTTAAATAATGGTCCTTTGTTGCGTCGCACACTTGTACGCCACAACCTTATGCTGCCTATTGATTCGATATTTTTTAAAAAAGTGCTATGCCACTCAAATTCCTAAAATATTGTTGCCATAACTTATGCAGCACAAGAGTGCGACGCAACGATGATGCTATAAAAACCCAAAGCCGGTATCCAAAATTTCTTTTCTTTAAAATAAGGGTCGAATTATTTTACTATATCAAAATTTGCACTGTTTAAATGGAAGCCCTCTATAAAAAAATGCTACATTGGTAATCCCTTAAAAAAAAGGTTTGTAAAAAATGATACGAGTTGTTTTGTATAGTTGTTTGTTTTTATTTATTGCAGGTTGTTCTGATAAGCCTGACCGCGAAGCCGGGGAAGATACCGCCAATCCATTGTTTACCTTAATGCCGTCGGATAGTACCAATATCACTTTTAGTAACAATTTACAGGAAGGGCTGAATGCGAATGTGTTGGTGTACGAATATTTTTATAATGGCGGCGGGGTGGCTATCGGCGATTTAAATGGCGACAACCTGGAGGACATATATTTTTCGGGAAACATGGTTGACAATAAATTGTACTTAAATAAAGGCAACCTCAGATTTGACGACATTACCGCGGCTGCAGGAGTTTTAAACCGTAGTACACCCTGGCGAACAGGGGTTACCATTGCTGATGTTAATGGTGATGGCAAACGTGATATATTTTTAAGTTATTCGGGCAAAGTTCGGGGCGAAAACAGGATCAGCCAATTGTTTATTAACCAAGGTAATGACGGTAACGGTTTACCACATTTTATTGACCAGGCAAAAGAATATGGATTAGCGGATTCTTCGTACAAAACCCAGGCATATTTTTTTGATTACGACCGCGATGGCGACCTTGATATGCTTGCACTCAATCACAACCCAAAAAACTTACCTATACTTGATGAAGCTAGTACCGCCGCTTTATTAAAGCAAAGCGATAAATCAATAGGCATAAGGTTGTATAAAAACAATAATAATCATTTTGATGATGTTACTGAAAAAGCGGGAATCAGCAGTTCCATTTTAACCTACGGCCTGGGTGCGGGCATTGCAGATATTAATGCTGATGGCTGGCCCGACATTTATATTGCCAATGATTACAGCGTTCCCGATTTTCTATACATCAACAATAAAAACGGCAGCTTTACCGATCAGTTACAAAACATGCTGGGGCATACATCCAAATCATCCATGGGTAATAATGTGGTGGATATAAATAACGATGGCCTGCAGGATATTTTTGTGCTGGATATGCTGCCTGAAGACAATAACCGGCAAAAATTATTGCTTGCTCCTGACAATTATGAAAAATTTGAAACGGGTTTGCGTTCCGGGTTTTATTACCAATACATGCGCAACATGTTACAGATTAATAATGGTAACGGAACCTTTAGCGAGATTGGACAATTATCGGGCATAAGTAATACCGATTGGAGCTGGGCTCCCCTGGTTGCCGATTACGATAACGATGGCTGGAAAGACCTGTATGTTACCAATGGCTATACCCGCGATTATACCAACATGGATTTTTTAAAATACATGAACGACTACATTCAAATGAAGGGTCGGTTAAAGCGCGAAGATGTATTAGACCTCCTGCAAAAAATGCCTTCGTCAAATGTTTCCAATTATTTGTACAAAAACAATGGCGACCTAACCTTTACCAATGTTGCAAAACAATGGGGGGTTAGCATACCATCCAATAGCAATGGGGCTGCTTATGCCGATCTTGATAACGATGGCGACCTTGACCTGGTGGTAAACAATGTAAACCTACCTGCATTTGTATATAGGAACGAGGCTGATAAAGAACGTGTAAACCACTACCTGAATATAAAACTGCTTGGCGAAAACAAAAATACCGATGGCCTTGGCAGTAAGGTTTTACTTTTTTCGCAAGGAAAAAAACAACTGGTGGAG
>JBBSJX010000245.1:0-6434 GCA_038256825.1 Chitinophagales bacterium | reverse complement strand
TTATTGTATGTTTACAATAAGAAGTTTGTCGGGGCATTTGCTCTACCGGGTAACAATGTTTACCAGTTCTCCATGTTATTTCCTTATCAAGCAAAGTAATAATTGCTACTGGAACCCCCGTTATTTCTGTTGCCAAATCCACTATATCCTGCAATTTTCCCTCTGCCTGTGGAAACTGCTTTAAATAGCGTTTCATCGTTTTTAGTCTAAACTTTTCGTCTTTCATTTGGTCCTGTTAAACCTGTGATGATTTTTTTTAATAACGAATCAAACCTGCATATGTTGTGGTGATATTTAATATGGTTCAATATTTTTTTACTGGTATGATAAATATTAAGTTTCAGAGCAAACACTTTTAAATAATCAGGCATTAAATCAAAAATCAATAGAGGTAAGCTTGTAATAATAAACAGGTATAAATAGTTTAACAGATTAATATGCTATAGCTTTAGTGTTTTGCTAATTATATTATTACAATGCCGCTATTAGATTATGTTTTAGATCCTCCTGCATATGGCTGGAAAAACAACAACAACGAATTAATTAAACCTACCTGGAAACAAATTTTTAATGAGTTTTTTACAAGGTTGAATATTTTTAAATCAAAGAAGAACTGGCTGCCTTTTTTTAGCTGGTTCAAAGTATTGTGCCTTACGCCTTTTTTCTTCCTGTTCTTTTTAAAATATTTTAGTATCCCCTTGCTGGTTGTTTTTACTGTATACAGCATGATTATTATGGGTACCCACGGAACCATATGGCATCACAGGTATTGTACCCACAAAGCATACAAATTTAAAAATGCATTCTGGAGGTTTTTTACCCAAAACCTTACCATTAGTATGGTGCCTGAAGAAATTTATACTATATCGCATCATGTGCACCATGCAAAATCCGACATGCCGGGCGATCCTTATAATGCACAAGCTGGTTTTTTATATTGCTTTCTTGCCGATGTAAATCATCAACCTGTGGCTAAAGACCTTAGCAGCAAGGATTACAACCGTTTAGTGGTTATAATGCAGCATACGGGTGTAACACCTAATACGTATGCACAATACCTGGAGTGGGGTTCTATTGCAAATCCCTTCAGGGCTGTTACATCAACCATACTCAACTGGGCTTTCTGGTTTGGGGTGTTTTATTTAATTGGCGGATTTGCTTTGGCGGTAACACTGTTTGGCTCGGCAGCTTTTTGGGCAGTTGGGGTACGTACCTTTAATTACGAGGGACATGCAAAAGGAAAACAAAAGCATAAAGAAGGCGCTGATTTTAATAATGATGATCTATCGATAAACCAGTTGTGGCCCGGCATAGTTGCAGGCGAATGGCATAACAACCACCACCTATATCCCTCCAGTGCCCGCAGTGGTTTTTTAAAACACCAGGTTGATTTTGCCTGGTATTATATCCGGTTGATGAATAAGCTGGGCGCAATAAGTTCTTACCATGATTCTAAAGGCCTTTTTTTACAAGACCATCACCAACCATACCTTGATAGTAAAAAGAAACAGGAAAGTACTACAGCCAAACAGGCGAAGTAATTTTATGTTTTATCGGGGGCGGAGGAAGCCGCCCAAACATTTTTATAGTATAGTTTTCTTTCCAAAGGGAATTCAGATTTAGCCTTAAAAAGATTATTACAAGAGTTTAACTTGCAACCCGATAGCAGGTTTGCAAGTTTAAAAGGTCAAATGTTTCTTTAAGTTTTTGATATGATCTTTTCAACCACCGCAGGGGCATTGCCTGCTAAGTCATTTGTCAGTACTCTTCCTCCGCTTCCGGCTTCCATAAACTTTAGTTCATAATCACGGGTAATATCCGCTTACTTACTTTGCCTGCGGGTTTTTGCAAAAGTTCATTGGTTATTTGATTGGAGCGAACCAGCTTTTCAGTTACGTTTAATTGTACCATAGCCTAAAGTACATGGTATAATCTACCCTTACTTTTACACTAATAATAATCACGCATTCAGTTTAATCTGATCAGGTTATTTTTTTTAAAAAGAAGGTGTCCGCCAATCATATTCACGGTGGCTGATTTAGTCTGAGATGACTTACCCCAACTTATTCAGTGTCGTATTTGTGAAATGATTGCTTCTTTACATATAGGTTGTTGATCACAGTCATCAATATGGCAATAACGGGTGTAGCCAGCAGCACACCCCAAAATCCTCCAAGCAACCCCATAGCAACCTGCCCAAAAATAATGAGTGCCGGCGGCAGGTTCACCATTTTTTTTTGTATCAAAGGTTGTGTAACAGCGCTTTGCACAATTTGTATTCCTGTGTACAGGCATATAACCAGCAAGGCAGTAGTAGTGCCTTGCATCAGTGCAAGAAGTAAGGCGGGCACTAAAGCGATGATGGGACCAAAATTTGGAATAAAATTCATTAGACCGGCCACCAAAGCCAACGTTAGAATCAGCGGCATTCCAATGATCCACAAGCTGATGCCGGTAAGCACTGCAATGAACAAGAAGCCAAAAAGCTGTCCTTTAATCCAGTCTTTTAAAACCTTATGAATCTTGTCCAGCAAGTTGTCGCCCTGGGATTTTGCCTTGGGAGGCAACAATTTTATGATCCCTTTTTTGTAAACAAGTGGACTAGCCGTAAAAAATAAACCCACCAACAAAATTATATATACATCGCTCAGAATACCAAAGGAGGAGGAGAAAAATTGTTTAGCCACTGTCATGGTCTTTCCAGAATCTCCTGAAGTATTCAAATAATCCAGCACTTTTTGGCCAGCCGGGTATTGTTGGAGCCATTGTTTCGCATTGTCAATAGTACGTGGCAGTGTTTCGGACAATTGAGCGACCTGCTGCTGTAACCTTGCTCCTACAAACCAAAAAAAGCCGACTAGCAGAAGTAAGTTTAGCAATACAGAAACAAAAACGGAAAGTTTGGACGGCAGGTGTAGCCATTTTTTTAATAGCCCGGCGCATCCATGAAAATAGATAGCCATTAATACACCCGCCAATGCTAACAACAAAATGCTGAATAGCGTTTTAAATAACAGCAGGACAACAATTATTAAAGATAGTATTCCGCCGGTTATCCATACTTTATTTGTGAAGGTTCTATTGTCATCTTTGACATTGTCCGTTGTTTGCATATTAATAAATTTAAAAAAGGGATTGGTTTGTAAGGGGATTAAAACAACAGCTTATTTTGCATATTTGTGAAATGATCTAACCGGGATAACTATAAATTAGCCTCATCAGAATACCGCAACACGTTCTTTAAAGTTTCAGGTCTTCCGCCTCCTGCCTGCAGCTTAGGAATAACAGTAATATCGCCGGTTGTCTCCAAAACAACCACTTCAACTTCATGGAGATGGGCAACGCTTTCGGCCCTGGCCGCCACATAAATCTCTTCGATAGTTATCCGTTCTTTTTTCATCACTTCGGGCAATATCTCTCCCTTGTACAGTAGCAGCACAGGCTTACCACTTACAATTGCTTTCACCTTTTTTATCCTGACGGACATATACGTTATAAGATACTGCAGCCCTATAAGCGTGGAATATACTACCACACCTTCTGCAAGTGCAATGTTTTTATTTAATGATACGGCTGCCAGGCACGAACCCAGTGCAATGGTGACAATGAAGTCAAAAGCGTTCATTTTTGACAATGTTCTTTTGCCAGAAATACGTATTGCAATTACCAGGGTTATGTAACCCAAAACTGTAACAATGAAAGCACGTAAAATACTTTCCCAGTCATCAAAAAACATGTTTTCCATAATTAAACTTTTGATCTTAAGAAACATTGTAACAGTCAAAGAAGGTACTTTCGGCCATTAATAAGTGTGGGCCAAATAATCGACAGTACTATCCATTTGTCTGCATTAAATGTGCCATGGCAAGATGTGGAATAGTTTTTAAAGATGCTTGTCTAAATCTTTACCTGTTATTATTGTAGAATAACCTGGTTAAACTAATGACGATGAATGATAGCTACTAAAAATTAAATAGTTGCTTTAATAATGCAGCTATAAACGTGATTCGAAATTTTTTTTTACTTTTTTATTGCAGTATTTGGAATCTTTTTATTCATAATTATTGTTTGATCTCGGGTCAATAGTTTTCATTGATTAAAATCCCTTCTACGCTGAAATCGCTTTCTTTACATAATTCTTTAAAACTCTATTATCTGCAAAATGAACACAACTTTTACTAAATTATTAAGAGTCTACTATAACAAGATTACCGGAAGTATCGCGTTTTTTCCTGCGCTTATAGCATTTAGCTTTTTGTTGCTATCATGGGGAATGCTGGAGATCGACTTTTCTAATTGGGGTAAACATTTAAAGTCAGGATTAAGCTGGCTTAGCCTTAAAGATGCCAGTACCGCCAGGTCTATTATCTCAACCATAGCCGGCGCAGTAATCTCTCTAACCGTGTTTAGTTTTTCCATGGTTATGATTGTATTAAACCAGGCGGCATCTCAAATGAGTAACCGGGTGTTGAGCAGTATGATTGAGAACCGTTTTCAACAGTTGGTTTTAGGGTTTTATATAGGTACCATCGTTTATGCGCTGTTTCTTCTTAGCACTATCAGGGATATTTCCAGCGGAATATATGTACCGGCATTAAGTATATACCTGCTTATAATTTTAACTGTGGTTGACATTTTTCTTTTTATCTATTTCCTGGATTATGTGACCCAAACTGTTAAGTACGAAACCGTAATTGATCGCGTTAAAAAACAAACCCTGCATACAATGCAGAAAAAATTTAAGGAGACCAAAGAGGAAAAGGCGTTATGGGAGGATTTACCCTCTGTGGAACTAAAAGTGGAAGAATCGAATTATTTCCAAAACATTAATGAAAAAAAACTCCTACATA
The DNA here is from genome assembly GCA_038256825.1 of Chitinophagales bacterium. Classification (GTDB taxonomy): domain Bacteria; phylum Bacteroidota; class Bacteroidia; order Chitinophagales; family Chitinophagaceae; genus Segetibacter. The sequence goes on along the minus strand of JBBSJX010000245.1, from coordinate 1,584 downwards.
TTGCTTCTAAAGAAAATTTGTATTTAAGTTTTTTATATAAACAGTCTACTTTTTTGGTAAAGGGAACAGTTTTCCTTAAAGTTCATAGTAAAAAAACGGTTAATGAGGAATGTCTTCAACAAATATTATCTGCAACAGATTTTTTTAGCGGGCAGCCTATTGACAATAATGCGGATTATGGCTTCAGGCAGCTAGCAGAAATCGCTATCAAAGCGCTGAGCCCTGGAATAAATGATCCCGGTACTGCCGTTATTGCACTAAACTCAATCTCGGATTTACTTTCCTATAAGTTATATTGTAAGCTCCCCGAGTTAAAACTGGATAAGGAAAACGTTGCGCGGATATACATCCCATCTTCTTCGTTTACTGAAATGTTTGAAAAATGCATACATCCAATCTGGAACTATGGAAAAAACGATGAGTATATTCAATATGAATTGCTACAGAAAATCAAACAATTAAAAGCTGCTGATTTTAAAAATAGCTATTCTGAACTTTTTAATAAATTAGTTAACAAAATAATGATGCACATTAAAGCCGGAACCGGGGAGACAGAAAACTGATTTCTGAATTTAATTTAGGGAAAATGCTTCCGGCCGTGCTTAACAGTTTTTGGAGCGAAACTCTTTGAGCAATTGAATTAGGCAGAAAAGTAAAAGTATTCATCTTTTAGATTTTATGAATTTGGTGATACCTCTTTTGATTTTTTATCCAACTTCGAGGGCTCACTCAGTTGTTGAATAGCCCCTAAGCAAGTGCGTTTGCCGTTGTTGATTTTTTTACCAACCACATGAGCCTAAGTAAATTATTAGTGGTTTCATTGCTCATAATCGCCAACACAACGGTTGCAGGTCACAACACCATGAAATGGCACGGCCTTCGGGAACTTCAAAAGCGAATACGAACCGTATGAAGGGAGACCTTCTCCAACGGTTATTGAAGTGGTTTGGGCTCAAATGCTATTGCCTGCTTAACTGTTCTTTACCTGCCAATAGATGCATTAAGAAGCTGTTGTTTAAGAACAACAACAGCGGCGACAAAAAATAAGCCCTTCAAAATTATTACAGCATTAGAGGTTTACATTGACTACCTGAACCTTTTTATTGATTACTGGCATGGCTTTTTTACAAATAGCATATTAGTTAATTAAAAAAAATGGAGGCAATTATGGAAGATAAAAATCAGGCACAGCAAAACGTTGAAAAGGGCCAGGAAGACACAACGGGTAACGATCGTGGAATGCAGGATCCAAAACACATGATGGATGAAAAAGGTAATCGAAAAAGTAGTAACAACGATGGAGGAGAAGGTACCCGGGCCAATGGTTCAGGTGACGGGGGTAGCAGTTCGCAAACCGATGCGGCAGGAAGTGATGGAAGCGGTGGCAAAGGATCGATTGCTGAAGGCGTTGAAGGGGCAGGAGGCGATAGTGTAAAAGGTTCAAAAATGATGGGCAGCGAAGATTAAAACTAAAACTGTAACCAACTTTGCCAGGCCTTAAAATGCAATAATTAAACATTCAAATTAAAAAGTCCCGCCATTTAACATGTGGGACTTTTTGTTGGGGTTTGATGCCGAGAAATG
>JBBSJX010000244.1:0-6443 GCA_038256825.1 Chitinophagales bacterium | reverse complement strand
ATAAATTTGCTGCCGCCAATACATTGTATGCAAATGCAGATGTGGACAGCACCAAACCTGCTTTTCTCCTTCGGACATATCACGCCTACCACAGCTTATTAAACGTGGAAAGATGGCCGGTAGTACTACGCTATTTCAGCGATGTGGAACAACGCCAGCAGGTAACCAACTGGAGTACTATTATTAATCCTGCCAGCAGTACCGATGGCATTCTTACAGCCTTAGCCGATAACGATGCAGCCGCATATCACCGGTTTACAAAACAAACGGCTGATATGCACAAAGCATTACAAGCCGCTTTTTATCCGGCCTTATTTGCAGACCGCGCCTTAACCATAGGTGATTATGAAAACTTGCCCATTTTCCATTATAGGTCTTATAAAGCAAATGCAATATTGCCCGGTTTCTTTTTTCTAATGACAGGATTATTTTTTGTGCTGTTGTTAACGGGCAATAGAAACTTTCAGAAAATGATTGATTAAGCAAACAGCTATAATGCGAACTAAAAACATGCAACAGTGAGTAGCAGCAAAACAGAAGAAAGAAACGTGTACGATGTAGCCATCATAGGCGGCAGTCGAAATAGAATACAATACAACATGCATCGTAGCAGCAAACAACCAATGGAAGGTTTTGGATTTTAAAAAATTGACCAATAGAATACAAACAGTACAAGAGTGCGACGCAAGGATGTAACATTAAAAATAAACTGCTTGCTACCAAAAAAACTAATCGAACAACATCTATATCATTTTTAATAATCATCAAAAACAAACCACATGAAACACGTATTTAATTGCCTTGCCATTGCCGCTGCAATGTTGCTTAACGGATGCGACAACAACACAAACAAGAATGCCGCTCACCAAACCCTGGTGCAGGAGCACAAGGCTATGGAAGACATACACGAAACATTTGAGAAGCAACACAAAGAGCTTGAAGCGGCGCACGACGATTTAAAAAAAGAGCATGAAGACTTTTTGACTGCCAATCCCAAATTAAAGACGGATACTGCCCATACCGCCATGGAAGCAAGACATGCCGCCCTACTGCAGCAACACCAGCAAATATTGGATGAACACTCCGCCCTTATTAAAAAACATAAGGAGCTTGAAGAAAGCCATGAAAGTGGAAAAACAGACGATGCAAGTATGCAAAAAGAACACGCTACCATGAAGGCAGAACACGAAAGGTTGCTAAGCGAACATGAGCATCTGGTGCAGGAAGACCAGCGCATGATAGAGGAAGAAAGAAAGATGATGAAAGACCATAAAAAGTAAAGCAGTAGCAAGATGGTGCTTTTGCTATACCTGGTAAAGTGATAAACTAGTGACTTTTGAATTGTTGCTGAATAATGAAGAAAATGTTATCCCCAAAAGTGCGGGACGACGCAACGGCAGCTTTATAGTAGCAATTTAGTCTGGCTCAAAAAGAGTAAAACACTTTTTCACCCCTTGCGTACTATAACAGAAGCAGCCGGAAGTTTTAGCCGTTAAAATTTAAATTAATGAAAGGTCTGAATTACATACAGTCAATTAAAATAATAATAGTCATTTGGGGGTTAGCTCATCCGTTTTTTTCAACCGCACAAAACGATACGCTTAACTTTCCACCACCAGTAGTTGCCCCGGTTGTTTATGCTATTGAAACCAAAGAAACTATTACTGTAGATGGTAAACTCAACGAAGCCATCTGGCAACAAGCCCCAATGGTAAAAGATTTCTTTCGCATGGAACCGAGGCAGGGCGGTAAATATTTATACGAAACATTGGTAAGGGTACTGTACGATAAAAAGAATGTGTACTTCGGTGTTTTTTGTAAAGACAGTATTGGCAAGACGGGTGTAAGGGTGCAGGACTTAAGAAGAGATTTTATTTATGGTGAAAATGATGTTTTCTTTTTACAGCTCGATCCCCAAAACCTCAAACGTTTTTGTGTAAGTTTTCAAACAACACCTTATGGCAACCAGCGGGATTTACAAGTATTTGATGGAACATTACGTGATAATGATTGGGATGCCTTATGGAAAGTAAGAACCACCATTACCGATAGTGGCTACTATGCGGAGTTTGCCATCCCGTTTAAATCGTTGCGGTACGATGGTAAAGTAAATGCCGATTCCATTTCGTGGGGTATTACTTTCAGCCGTTTGGCAAGAAGGGATTATGAGCAAACCGCATTTCCGGCCATACCACAAAGTTTTGATCCCTACCGAATGACTTATGCGGCGCAGCTAAAAGGTTTGAAAGTGCCTGCACCATCCGCTAACATTCGGCTGCAACCTTATACGTTGTTCCAGGCCGATAAAACAACCAACAGCACCAACCAGAAAACATCAAAAAACATATTTAAGGCTGGCGGCGAAGTAAAATGGGCAGTTAATCCACGTGCGGTTTTAGACTTTACATTTAATACCGATTTTGCCCAGGCTGATGTAGATAGGGCAGTCAATAACCTTACAAGGTTTAATGTTTTCTTTCCTGAAAGAAGGCAATTCTTTTTAGAAAACAGTGGGGTGTACGCAGGTGCCGACATTACCAATGTAAAACCATTTTTTAGCAGGACTATTGGTTTGGCCAATGCGCAATTTAATGCCGACCCTGTTCCTATTGATGGGGGTGTACGATATACAGACAGGAACCAAAAAAGAACACTCGCCGGCATGTATGTGCACCAGCAAGGAACCGCATTTCAGGGCGCTTCCAATTTTGGTGTAATGCGCTATTTAAAAAACTATGGTAAGCAAAATAATGTAGGTGTTATGGTAACGCATCGGTTAGATGAGCAGGATGCATCTAAGGGTTTTTTGCAACGCAATAATACTACGGCCACCATTGATGGATTTATTCGTCCGAAAGATGATATCACCATTCAGTACCTCGCATCTGCTGCAAGAGACAATAGCAACGATAGTATAGGACTAGCCGGTAGCTTTTACGTTGGTTGGTTTCCCAACAAGTGGTATCTGTATTACTGGACAGATATAGTTAGCGAAAAATATATACCCGGTATGGGCTTTGTGTTTGCAAACAATACAATCAGGCAAAGCACAGGCGGCTATCATATTTGGAGGCCATCAAAAGGCTGGTGGAGCAAATGGATACGAAGGTGGGATCCCGGTATGTATATTACCAGCTTTCAGAATGCAAACAATTTTAAATTACAGGAAATAAGTACTTATATATTTCCTGTTTATATCATCACCAAAACAAATGGACAAATTGAATTTGCCATTACACCTACATGGCAAAATTTTGATTTTTCATTCCCTATTTTGGGCCGAACCATTGCAACAGGAAAATACAATTACACCCGGCAATTAATAAGATACAAAACAGACGCTTCAAAAAAAGTATCACTTGAAGGCCGATATGAATGGGGTGGCTATTACAATGGCAAATTAAATACACTCACAGTAGCTTCCCGTTTTGCACCCATACCGCATATTGCACTTACGGCCAATTATGAACACAATGTTTTTAACGACTTTGGAACAACTAAAGATAATTTTGAAACCGATTTGTATACAGCAGGATTACGCCTGGCTGCTAACCCCCGACTGCAACTCTCCGGCTTTTACCAGTACAATACGTTTGATAAAAGAGGAAGATGGAATGTAAGGGGCAGTTGGGAATTTGCGCCGCTATCATTTTTATATGTAGTGTTTAATGAAACAAACTTTAGGGATTCACCAGTGCGCAACCAATCGGTAATTAATAAGATTAGTTATTTGAAACAGTTTTAAATTACTTCAACAATACATCTGAAAAGAGACGGTTCTTCATAAAATCTTCTTTTTTTTTGGTTACAGGCAATTGTTTTTTATAGCATCATCCTTGCGTCGCATTACGTTCATCGGCATATCATTGTGCCACTTTATGTTTCCCTTTCAATTGATTTCCTTCTTGTGTAAAGGCTTCTAATAATACAGTATTTTCCAGACATTTTTTTTCAATTTTATTTAAACCCTTAAAATAAATCGCAGCAGAATACCGGCTTTTAAACAGACCTGTTTTGCAAGGCAATTAAGAAGACAAAAAATCGGGAAGAAATGGCAACAATTAAATGCTTATTAAAAAAATTGAAAATTAAAAAGCCGCCCTTGCGGGGCAGCTTTTAATTTTATTGTTTACACTAATTACTGTACACGGGTAACAAAATCAACTTCTACATCGGTTGATGATTTATTACTATTTACTGGATCGTTTAATTCTTTATTTGGAGGATTACCGGCATAATGGCGCAGGGTAACTTTTAAAGTTCCCGTAGCTGCCGCACCTGTTGTCCATATACTTGTAATGCCCAGAGGTATGCCACTTGCATCATTATTAAAGCCGGAAACAGTAATGTTGCTTCCTTGTGAAGGTTGATAGTAAAAGCGATGAGCCTGTGGCTCTGCAGCAACTTCCAGTGTTACATCTTCTGCCGGGCTTACTGTTTTATTCAGCAACTGAACGGCTACATTGTAAGTTTTGTTTGAAGCAAGTACAATTTGATCTTGCGTAGGATTTGCTCCGCCCGGCCCGTCAGGATCATCATATTTAAAAATAAGCGTGGCACCACCACCAACGGGTACAAAGGTCATTTGAATCGTAGTAATTACTTCTTCTTCGTTTTCTTCCATATTATCCTTTTTACAAGAGGAAAACATAAGTGCGGAAGCACAAAAAAATACAAGGCTTTGTTTCAATAATAGCTTTTTCATAATCTGTATTTGTTTAAAAAAATTAATAAAAATGTTCCAAATTTATTTTTAATCGCAGGCTGATGTTTCGTCCCATTTCATCGGTGAAATAGCGGAAACTGTTCAGGTACTGCCTGTACGATGTATTCATAATATTTCTTCCCGAAAGGCTTACTACAATTGGCAATGCATTTAATTTAAAAGAAGTAGATACATCGGCATTAAATAGGGTGTAACCCGGCGGTGGTTGTTTATAATCCTGTTTTCCGTTTTTGTCCGACGGAAACCATGTTTGTTCAAATACATTCTGCATTTCTACAGAGAAATAGGTATTGGTAAATTTCTTAGAATCGGGCAAAGACAAGGTCAATTCATTATTAATCCTGTTAGCAGGCATTCCAATAAGCCAATCGTTGGTGCGCCTGTTGTTTGCCGAAAGAATAGATAGTTTAGAAGAGAGCCCTACCTGTTTGCTGAATTGAATGTTAGTAGCCAGGTCCATACCTTGCAGCAAAGCGTCTGTAGCCTGGTAAACTATTTTGGGGAAAGCGCCGCGGATAGTTAAAACGGGCTCATCGGGCTTTGGCTGTTGGTAAATAAAATTTTGAATGTCGTTACGGTAAAAAGTAAGGTCAGCAGAGAACGTTTTGCTTTTGTTTACATAACCCGCGTTTACAGAAATATTAAATGCATTTTCTGGTTTCAAAAAAATGTCTCCGATTTCATACGTACCAGCACCGTGATGAATTCCGTTTGTAAGCAGTTCGTTTACGTGTGGTGCCCGTTGAGACAATGAAACATTTGTGTTCACTTTTAAGTCGGGTAAAATTGTATAGCCTGCATTAAACGATGAAGCAAACGTTGAAAAATCGAACTGGTAGGCAGTATACGTTTGACTTGCCGCCTGCAGGCGATTGGTATTTATGTTTTTGTTATCATATCGCAACCCTGCCTGTACATCCCACTTGTCTTTGGCCCATTTTTCTACGGCATACGCCCCATAGGTATACGATCGGTAATTGGGTATTAAATACCTGCCCGAATAGCTATTGTCTTGCTGCATAGCCACTACTCCTATTGTACCGCTGAAATTCGAAAATCTGGGATGATCCCAATTAATCTCTTCTGTAAAAGTGTATATCGAGAGGTCAAGTTGCGGCGTATTTGCAGTTGAGCTACGTACCACATCAAATTCCTTACGCCGGTTGTATTGCCCTGCTATTAATACATTGAACTTGTTATTATTTACATCAAAGCCTGTTTTCCATTTTAGCAGTTTATGGGCAACATCCTGGCTGGGCCGGGCTATTTGATAGGTTTGTTGCCCTGTAAAAGTTGAGTCTGGCCGTGTACTGGCAATAGCATTTTGTAAATCGGAAAGATTGCCTACATGCGAACCTGTAAAGATGCCAATCTGGGTATTGAACGAACTAAAGTATAGTTCACTATTGAAGTGCTCCCTGCGCCAGGCGCCGGTAATAGAATAATTCCGCTCTTCAATACCGGTGTTATTTAAGCGGTATGTGGGGGTAGTTAAATTAGCGCCTTTCTTAAATGACCCTTGCAAGCGATAAGTAAAAGAAGGCAATTGTTTCAATTGTTGCTCAAATATACCTGAGGCAACATACTGCTGGTTATTGTTGAAGTAAAGGGCATTTAGTTCTGCATTGTATCCTGCCGATGTTCTTAATGCCCTGGGTTCTACCAGTATAACACCCCCTATAGCATCTGAACCATACCGAAGCTCATCTACTCCCTT
>JBBSJX010000243.1:0-6456 GCA_038256825.1 Chitinophagales bacterium | reverse complement strand
GGGCAGACGAATATCTATTCTCCCACTTCTGCAAGCCCTGAAAGGTTTTCACCATCTGTTATTTCTTTTCGTTCATTTGCATGAAATAAAACACCGTTTGGCGTACCAATAAAAGTGGTGATGCCATTCTCTGAATGTAAGGCAGTGCCTTCGGGCAAACCCACTACAGGAATACCGGGGTTTACGAGTAAAAATTCGGCAAGGCGCTGGTTGCGGGTTTCGCCATTGAATCCTGTAGTTACCTGGTTGTGGTAATGTGGATTAATTTGAAAAGGAAAAAATCCCAGGGCCTTGAAACTTTCGGGTTCAATAATGGGCATATCGTTCGTAGTGCTTAACGTTAGCCCGGTAATGTTTGCTCCTGCACTCCAGCCAATATAAGAGGTGCCTTCATTTACTTTTTTATGGATGATTTTAATTAACTGGTAATGATACAAATGGTGCAACAATTTAAAGGTGTTGCCCCCGCCAACCATTATTACATCTGCTTGTTCAACAGCTTTAATTGCATTTGAAGGGTTTACGGTTTGTATGTTATGAGGGGAGTCAGCAAATGCGGTACGAACTTTTAAAGCATAGCTATCATAATCGTTATCGGCGGCAGCAAAACCAATAAAGGCAATGTTTAAAGGTTTTTCTCCCAGGAATTTTTTGATGATGGGAGCAGGATGTTCTAAAAAACCTGCATTACCTACTTTAGAACTGCTTAAGGCTAAAATTCGTTGTAACGACATGGTGCGTAATTAATAGTAATGATCTGGATAACCTGGTTAAGATATTAGCCGGACACTTCAAAAATAGAAGTAATATGGGGGGTTACATATTGGCAAAGCTTCCGGCCAATGCCTGCTCAATACGTTTGCACGAAACCAGTAAAGGCTTTTTATCAATTGAAATGTTTAATTCACCATTTACAATTAAATAAGATGCTTCAATAGTACCAACCGGTGTTTTCCCCGAAAAAGTGCCCCTGGATGAATCGCCGCTAAACCTGCCACCCTTTGCAATAATCTGTTGCTCTGCCCTGGCTAAAATAGCTTCAATGGGTTGGTTTACGGGAAATGTGAACGTGCATTTTGCCATGACCTTTTTTAAATATTGTAATAATTATCGTGCCTGAACCAACCGGTTTAATCCTGATTTTATGCAGGGTTATTGATTAGGCGTTTTAAAGCCATTATATAGCCGGTGTGTAAACCTTCGTGAAATAAAAGAAAACTAAGGGCAGTATCAATATCCTTTATTTCGTATCCCGATCGGGTGGTCCATGTAGTGTAACCGGCAAACAGGTTGTTGTTATAATCAACCTCTAGTTGGATGATGGAAGATTGCAGGGTGCTCAATATTTCCTGTAACGTGTTTTCATCCACCGGGGCTTCGGGTTTGGTTCCTGCTTTATATGGAGTGATGAATTTTTCATCTACAACCGGGGTAACCCCTGACCGCAAATAACATATACCCTGTTGCGCAGCTACCAGGTGTGCCACGTTCCAGATGATGTTATTATTAAACCCGGCAGGCACTTCGTTCAGCGCTGATAATGGAAGGTCTTTTACCATTTGAACCAGCAGGTGCCGGATATTTTTTATGGTGTCAATTGATATATTCATACAAGAAAATTAGGAAGATTTGGGTTAACCATAATTGAATTTTAAAATTGGCAGGTGGTTATAAAGGTGAGGGTTAAATTTTGCTGCTATGAAAAGTTGCGGTACAAGGGAGTGACACAACAAAAGTTGCACAAAGATGTAATGCCTGTAACATAAAAAACAACTTGATACCTGCAACCTAATAACCGGTAAGTGCACCGGGGATGGAACCTGTTTGATTTTTCGGTGTTACTTTGCACTTATTATTTTTTGGAAAATTATTGATCTTATTAACCCGGAACAATGTCTACTTTAACCTTTTCGCTTATTCAAACCCAGCTTTTTTGGGAAGATAAACCTGCCAACCTGCTGATGCTGGAGGAAAAAATAAACAGCATTAAAGAAAAAACGGAAGTGGTTGTGTTGCCCGAAATGTTTAACACCGGTTTTAGCATGCAGCCCGAAAAATTTGCGGAAAAAATGGATGGAGAAGCAATCAACTGGATGAAAAGGATCAGCGCTCAAAAAAGGGTAGTGCTCACCGGCAGCCTGATGATTGAAGAAAACGGTAACTACTATAACCGCCTGGTTTGGATGTTACCCAATGGGCAGTTTGGCCAGTACGACAAGCGGCACTTGTTTGCAAATGGTAAGGAAGACCAGCATTATGTACCGGGCCATAAAAGGCTGATTGCATCGGTAAAAGGTTGGAAAATAAACCTGCAGGTATGTTACGATTTGCGGTTTCCTGTCTGGGCCCGCCAGTCACTATCCACGGCCAATAAAAACCGGGAGCACGATGAGGAGGTAGCAGAAACAATAAAGGACCTGGAATATGATGTGCTTATTTATGTAGCCAACTGGCCCGAGCGGCGCATACATGCCTGGAAAACTTTGTTGCAGGCAAGGGCTATAGAAAACCAGTGTTATGCTATTGGAGTAAACCGGGTGGGTACCGATGGTAATGGAGTGTACCACAGCGGGGATACCATGTTGGTTGATGCGATGGGGCATGTAGTTTACCAGAAATCGCACGATGAGGATATTGCTACCATTACCATACATAAAGATGAACTGGAGGAAGTGCGTACAAATCTTCCATTTTATAAAGACTCTGATCCTTTCATGATATTTTAATGAACCACTATGGCGATTGCATATACAGCAGCAAAAATATTTACCGGCAACGAATGGCTGAACAACCATTCAGTTATTATTAACGATGGAAGAATTGAAGATGTAATTTCTACAGCTAACGTGCCTGCTGGTATGGAGCAGGTAAATTATGAACAGCATTATATTGTTCCTGCTTTTATCGACAATCAGATTTATGGAGCCGCGGGAATGTTATTGGCTGTTTACCCTACTGCCGAAGCCTTGCATAAATTGTATGATTATTGTGTTGCCGGCGGCAGCCATCATTTTTTGCCCACCGTAGCCACCAATGAATACCCCGTTTTTTATAGTTGCATTGATGCCATAAAAGCTTATTGGAACAAAGGAGGAAAAGGAGTGTTGGGTTTGCATATTGAAGGACCCTGGATTAACGAGGCAAAGAGAGGGGCACACATTCAACATTTAATACATGCTCCCACAATTGAAGAGGCAAGAGAATTATTGGAGTACGGTAAGGATGTTATAAAAATGATTACCCTGGCACCCGAAGTATGCAATACCGAATTAATTGACCTGGTAGAATCGTATGGTGTTATTGTAGCCGCCGGGCACACCGATGCAAGTTTTGCTGAAGCCACAAATGCTTTTAATAACGGTATTGGTACCGTTACCCATTTGTATAATGCGATGAGCCCGCTGCAGCATCGCCAGCCGGGTGTTGTTGGTGCGGTGTTTCAACATCCAACGGTTATGGCAAGCATCATTCCCGATGGTTACCATGTAAATTTTGAAGCCATTGCAATAGCGAAAAAAATAATGGGCAATCGTCTTTACATGATTACGGATGCGGTAACCCATACAAATAAAGGTCCCTACCCTCACCAAATGGAAGGCGATAAATATGTTTCGAATGGCATTTTAAGTGGTTCAGCCTTAACCATTTTAAAAGGAGTAAAAAATTGTGTTGAGCAGGTTGGTATTGAGTTGGGGGAAGCTTTGCGTATGGCCAGCTTGTACCCGGCTAAGGTAATGCTGCTTCAGCACGAGTTGGGCTGTATTGCAAAAGGCTACAGGGGAGAAATGCTGGTTTTAAGCAACGCTTTAGAAATACAGGCACATATAACGAGTTAGGTTTTGGGCCAGGCAGTAGTATTATAATTCAACATCGTTGCGTCGCACACTTGTACGGCAAACCGGCATTCAGCTTATAAATCTTTTAAATCAATCATTATTTCCTGTGGGGCAACCTCATCACCTCCAAAATAAGGATACAATTTATAACCAAGCGCTTTAGGGGTTTTAGCCTGTCTTGGCATGGTAACAATGATACCGTTTGCATTAAACTCATAAACACCGCCAACCACTTTTATGGAGCAGGTATAAGTAAAACCCGGTTTAACCAGCCTTATTTCTTTGTTCGACTGTACTCCTTTATTGTATACGTAAGCAAATAATCTTAAAGCATTATCGCTATAGCGCCAACCAAAGCGTGCACTATAATCATGGTGTTGTGCCTGGTTGTCGGAAAAGCCGTATAACTTATTAATATCGTACTGGTTTTCAGGTTTAACAGTTTTATACAATGCCGATGCATTAAAACGAACCCTGAATTTTAATTCATCCGTTTGCAAGTAAACAGGGTTGTTTTTGTCGCAATAATGTTCACCAGTTTTAATAGTATAACGGGTAAACGGTGTGGCATTTTCTGCCGTCAATACCTTTGAATAATTATTAAACGGATAAGTTTCTATTGATTTGGTACACGAAGAAAGCAGGAGCAGCCATCCGCCCCACACAAAAAGTTTTTTCATTGATGATACTGGATTAAAAGCAAAAATTTATTTCGGTTATACCGCTTCTTTCTTTAAACGTTGCCTTAACAACCGAACAATAACCGAAGTATAATCCTAATTTTACCCCTTTAAACGTAGAACCAGTGCCGGATATTATACAATTGTTACCAGAAAATATAGCGAACCAGATTGCAGCAGGAGAGGTAATACAACGACCAGCAAGTGCTGTTAAAGAATTATTAGAGAATGCAGTAGATGCCGGATCAACCGAAATAAAATTGTTTGTAACCGATGCAGGCAAAAACCTCATCCAGGTTATTGATAATGGAAAAGGAATGAGTGAAACCGATGCCCGGATGTGTTTTGAGCGCCATGCTACTTCCAAAATTGCTAATATCGACGACCTCTTTCGCATTAAAACCATGGGTTTCAGGGGCGAGGCTTTAGCATCCATTGCAGCCGTTGCCCAGGTGGAACTTAAAACAAAAAAAGAGGGTGAAGAGCTGGGCACTTTTTTGGAAGTTGAAAATAGCATGGTAATAAAACAGGAACCTTGTGCTATCCCAACCGGCACCAGTATATCCATGAAAAACCTGTTTTTTAATGTGCCGGCCCGCCGTAACTTTTTAAAAAGTAACTCCAGTGAGTTGCGTCATATTGTGGATGAATTCATCAGGGTTGCCCTATCGTTTCCGCAAATATTCTTTTCCCTTACCAGCAATGGCCAACAGGTTTTTCACCTGGAAGCCGGCAGCCTGAAGCAGCGCATCAGCCAGATACTCGGCACGTCATACAACGCAAAACTGGTAACCGTAAAAGAAGATACTGACTATATGAATGTGTACGGTTTTGTTGGAAAACCTGAAATTTCAAAGAAAACGCGGGGCGACCAGTATTTTTTTGTGAACAACCGGTTTATTAAAAGTGCCTATCTAAACCATGCGGTCATGAATGCTTTCGACCAGATGATTGCAAAGGACAGCTTTCCCATGTACGTTTTGTTTATTGATCTTGAACCCTCCCTGGTAGATATAAATGTGCACCCCACCAAGCAGGAAATTAAATTTGAAGACGAAAAGATTGTGTATGCTTTTGTGCAGGCTGCCGTAAAACATGCCCTTGCCCAGTTTAGCATCGCCCCATCGCTCGATTTTTCACTCAATTCCGATATCCAGCAACTGGACGCAGTTTCGCGGCCATCCACGTCAAAGGATATGGATTCCATTACCTCATCCAACCTGTACAAAACTTTTTCACAAAAAAACCAGGCGCATAAAATTGACGGCAGTACCACAAAAAGTGGCGAACTTAAACATTGGAGGGATTTTTACGAACCCGCCAATATGAACCTGCCCATTAATGGCGGCTACCAGTTAACCAGCGTTGCCACGTTGGCAACCGATTTATTGTCGGGATTTGGGCAGGCCGCGCCAAAAACAGGACCAGTAATTTTACCCGATGTTCCATTTACGCAAATACATCAAACGTATATTATTACACCCACCGGCAATGGTTTTTTATTAATTCACCAACAACAGGCACACGAAAGGGTGTTGTACGATCGGTATAGTAAAGCCATCCATGGCAAGCACATGCCGGCCCAGCAAAGCCTTTTTCCTTCAACCATACAATTGGGTGCAACGGATACTGTGTTGATGAATGAATTGCTTCCCGATTTGCTGGTGCTGGGTTATGTTATTGAACCCTTTGGCCAAAACACCTTTGTAATGCAGGCCACACCTGCCGATGTTTTGCAGGGCAACGAAAAAATGGCCATCGAAATGTTGCTGGAACAATACAAACATTTTAGCTCCGAGATTAAGTTCAGCAAACGCGAAAAACTGGTTAGGTGCATGGCACGGCAACAGGCCATAAAATCCGGGCATACACTTTCGCAAAAAGAAATGCGCCTGCTGGTAGAAACCCTGTTTGAATGTGAAACCCCCAATATTACTCCC
>JBBSJX010000242.1:0-6466 GCA_038256825.1 Chitinophagales bacterium | reverse complement strand
ATTTTTACATCTTCTCATCACAACACTATATTAGTTTGTATTACAAATAGTCAAAAACTTTTAAAATAAATATCTCCAAATTTGCTTGCATTACAAATAACCCCGCTTTACATTTAACAGTCTTCCTTTCCATTCCAATAAATTTCTTTGTTAAAACATTCAGGCATGCAAAACGTCCCTTCGTTGCAGAACCATATTCGGCTTCTCCATAATATTGACTTTACCAACCAAAAAGCTGATACTACTGACCTGGTTAAGTTGATGCTTGAGTCTGATGCCCAATTAGGTGGTATAAACATCCTTAAAAATGAAAGCGCCTCCGCAGTAGCCAGTAATGTAGAGAAGAACCTGCCGGCATTTGAGACTTTTCAAAATGCAGAGGTTTCTGAAAATAAGAAGTTCAGGGTTTTTAGAAGAGAAACGCCTTTTAGGTCGGCACGCATTACCGGCTCTACTCCCGGATGGGCAAATGGTGCAGCACCTGCTTTTAGCTTAGGACCTTTTACCTCATTTGACGGCCGCAATTTCTGGTTCGACTTTTTCAGGTACACAAAGCTGGTGTCGGTTTTTTATGGCACCGACCCAATACCCATTATAATGCTGTCGCTAAAAGTTCCCCTTCTACCCCTTGCCCATTCTAATTTTGACGTTGCCACAGGAAGTGCATGGATCAGGGCCGATCTTTTGGCACCCGGTTTAAGCAATACGCAATACACCGGTTTTAAAGTATCCGGAGGCAACATTTCTATCAGTAAGTCGCATGTAATAGAAGCAGATAAATTGGTTATTGTGGGCACCGAAACCTTTTCTGTTAAGTTTAATTTAGATAACACATATAACAATACAGGAACAAGCCAGTTTGGTATTGATGCAAGGCAGTCTAAGGTAACCATGCCCGACTCAATTCAATTTAATTTCGCGGCGCACAAATTTTCCGTTAAAGCTGTTTTTGCCAGCAGTTGGACTGTTTATGGCGATGAAAGAAACTTTAAATGGACCGGTAATTCAGCCATAACCTACGAAAAATACCTGCAAAGAATTTTTATCCCTTTCGAAACTATTCAAAAGCATTTTGAAATTGAAAACTGCGCATCTGGCTTCTTTAACGTTGCCGGTGGTGCACCTGTTTTAACGGCCGGCTGGCTCCTCAGTGTAAGCACCATGGATGTGAGCAAACCATTTGATGTTAAAGGTAACGGGGCACTAACTTTAGTTTGTGGCGAAGGGCTGAGCGGCAGATGGAAAGGGTTAGAAGTGGCCGCTCCCCGGGTGCAATACAAACTGCCCATTATCATGGCCGAGCCGGGAAAAATTTCACTCACTGACTTAATTCCATCATTTCAATCGCTAACCGAAACTTATAAACTATGGAAAAGAAACACTGACGAAAAAAACCACATCAGAACCTCAGTTGAACTTTTTTTCAGAAACAATAAGGCATTTAATTATTACAGCGACGAAACAGGATTTGAAGCCATTACTACCCTTGCCGATTGCACTTTTTTAATTGATAAACCTTTCAGGGCCGATGGCTCTTCTGTTTCGCCTCAATCCATAGATACCTTTTATTTAAAATACATTTCGGATGAAGGTACTACAGTGACCCTTTACGATGCAGATGTTATACTTGAAATGAACCTGGGCTTTAAGCATTTGAAGAAGCCTGAAATATACCAATTTTCTATTGCCAATGCGTTTATAACCACCACGCCGCCGGCTTCGCTATTTCTTTCAGGCGCAGTAAATACCAACAATATTTTTACAAAAGCCCAACTAAATATCGCATATGGATTGTTCAACCTCACCCCTACTTTACCGCACCCGTATACTTCCAACCGAAGCGGTCAATTTGGAACGGACGCTAATATTTTAAAAGATATAAAAGACGTAACTCAATGGTTTCCGCTGTTTGAAAATTACCTGATGTCGAAATGTTCGTGGGAGGAAGGTGTTATTGAAACACAAGGAACGGTAAAAGTAGATTTCGAACTACTGACTGATTTGTTTAAACAATTAAATAAACTACCAACGGGTACCTCAGTTGATCAGCAAGTTATTTCAACCATAACAAATGAAGATTTGACTGAAAAATTTTCGCTGATGGACGGTATTACCAACAACGATATTTACGGCCGGATGATGTATTCGTTACTGGATGTAAGTACAAACTATGATCTTTTTGGCATCAACATGGTTTGGTACAATCGCAGCTTTACAAAACTTTCAAGAAGTACAGTTTCAATTGTAAGCGAAAATGTAGTAAAGATTGATGACATGCATTTGCAGGCGCCCATGCAGCTTTTAAGTGGTTTTACATTGCCTCATATTTCGTGGGAGCCGGTTAATAATTTAACGGCTCCTACTGTTTCAGGAGACCCTCCTGAAGGCATCCTTTCTTTCCCCGACAACGGACCTCCCACCATTTTTTCGCAGTTGGATCTTACCCGCGTAGCCATCGATCCCTTAGCTTTTCTCAAACGATTTCGGGCAAACATAGCATCCGAAGGTAAAACGATCCCATTTAGTTATATCATTTTTGGGCTACCCAATGGAAAAGTGTCACTCGCATTTGTTAACCGGTTTTCCGAAGAATTTGGCAGTGTCGTTCACAACAACAGTTTTATTCAACCGGAATTTACCACCGGCAAAAGTGTTGTAAAAGGGGGGCTTCAATACAGGTTAACAGCTTCAAAGGAAGATGCGCGTGATCAATTACAGGGACTGACCAATCAATTAGTAAACTTAACCGATAGCAAAGGAATATCCATAAATAAAAGTGTGTTAGGGGTAACTGTGCACGAAATATTTCAAAACGAGTTTTACCTAAATACGATTACTAGTAAACCCGAAGTAAAACCTGATGGCGTTCCGCTAACTCATATCGATTTTTCAGGGTACGGTGCCAGCATGTTCAGCGACTGGAAGTTTCCTGCTGCCAGCATTGGGCAGGTAAGCAAGGTAAGGTTTGACGTATCCGTAGGAAGGTTATCGCACGAGGTGGTACAGGTGGTCAGTATCCTGTACCCCTGGGGTATAAAAGTTATCCGCACCATCACTTTTCACCGAAACAACAATGCTATTATTTATAGGGAAGACAGTGGCTGGATAGCTCAGAGTGATGGAACATTCGACTTTTCATTTTCAGGGGAAACAACTATGGTTAAATTAAAACCTTTTGACAATCCATTCAGTATCCATCCCGGGTTAATCAATGGGCTCTTCAACATACGAAACATAAAAGAGTTGGAAGAACCTGAGGTGCAGATTGAATATACCTTACAAGCCGGAGACATGGACTTCGTAAACAAAAAAATCGTTGAAAATCCGGCTCTGGGCGTAAAAAGGCCGGCAAAGCTGCGGGCTGTTACTTTTGATGCGAATGTAAACATTGATGGCCTTAGCGGAGGTGCAACAAACAACATGGCAGCCGGAAAAAGTTTTAAAGGCTATCTACAAATATTACCGCAGGGTATACCCATACCTGCACGGGTTTTAAAAGATCTTTTGCTTCGGCAGCAAAATTCAATTGGCGGCACCATTGATAGCATTGTAAAACTTGGAGGATCAAATCAAACCATAAAGGCCAACCGGGTTGATGTTTCTGCTTCTTACCAAAAAAATAATCTTTCAGATATCATATTTGTTGCAGCAATAAAAGGTTCTGTACAATTACCTGCCGAAGGCAGTTGGAGTGTAGTAGAAGTAGATAAAAAATCGGGGGAAGTTTTGCCGGTTACCAATAAACTTAGCGTGCCGGTAATACGTTTGGGTGAGCGAGACAGAAAGGCTGCATTTAAAGTTCACAATGACGGCGTTGCCAAAGTAGCCTTTGCCGATGCATTATTAAATAACGAAGCATCGTTTGCAAAACGATATGGTTACGTGCAAAATACCAGTACCCAAAAAGTGCTTTATACCGATCCCAGGTACGATGTAAAAAAATTAAACCAACTAATAACGGAGCCTGTACTATTGGCCGACGCTTACAGGCTACTAAACAGCAAAGGGCCCTTTCCTAACCTTGTTAACGCAATACCAATTGAAATTGGGTCGCAGTCAATTACCAGCATTATTCCAACCGGTCTTGTAAAAAAAGTAACTGGCTTTTCGGTTCCTAATTCCAAATTGAAATTTGATATTGTTGGTACCGATAAGGATGTACTACACATGTACATTCAATATGCCACAAAGGGTAGCAACTCAGTTATTGAATACGCTACCGATAGTGCCTCGGCTGGCGATAAATGGAAGAATGAAGTAAACAACATGAGCATTGTAGTTGACATGGGGCCCTTTAAAGAACTAATGACCATCAGCGGTAATTTTAAAAATAAAAATTCCATTACCCCCGGCTTCGAAACAGGGAACGCTCCCCAATTGAAGCTTTGTAAAGAACTGCAACCTATTTATGACATACTCGATTTTTTAGATAAGCTCAATCCTGATAATCCGGTTGAAGCAGTAAAAAAAGGCTTACAAATAGCTATGAGCAATTCCGCCGAATCGTGGGAATATAAATTCAAGGCCGAAAAAGAAATACCCCTGGTAAGGTTTCCATTTGATACGATTCTTTATAACAATCCTACCACGGTATTTAAAATGGAGGCTCATTTTAAAATAGGATGTTACTTTAACGAGCCCATTCAAATTCCTAATACAAAAGACGATCTTATTCCTTCGGCAGGTGCTTTTCTAGAGTTAGGTGCAACCATAAGAGTAATGGTGTTTTCGTTAGGTGCCGCTTCCATTTTTGCGGCTGGCCGGGCCGAGGTTGGTTTAGCAGCGGATATCAAGAGCGGGCCAAACCTTTATTTTAAATTTGGTTTTGGTGTTGAACTGGCAGTTGGTTTGCCGGTTATTGGCGATGTTGCCGTAATGTATATGGTGGGGGTTGATATGAAGCTTACTACGAAAGAACTAACCATTGGCGCCTTCCTATATTTCAGGGGCAGGGCCGAAATTTTTGCAGGCATTGTAACCGTTACCATTCAAATCGAAGCGGCCGGAAAGATCACTAAATCATTGGTGGGTGGACCAACCAATTGCATTGCCGTTTGCACTTTTGCCCTCGATATAAGCATATTCCTTGTAATTGATATCAGCTTTAGTGAAACCTGGGAAGAGACGCGGCAGATCGCGTAAGGCATCTATTCTCATTACTGTGAAAACAGGTTTTGCTATAATTTTTTTTTTAGAATCCTTATGCAAAATATTAACTTATAACAACACGCTATGTTACCCGAAAAATTAAGTCTGCTCACATTTCCACAAAGGTTAATCAATAATAAAATTGAGTTTAATATTTTGATCATTCCCAGGAATATTAATCCATTGGTGAAATTTGACCCAGGCCAACCAGCATTTGCCGATGCAATATTAAATTTCAACGCCAGGGCCATAAATAGCCTGGCGGCTTTGCCCTTAACTGGGAGCGTTACGCATGTGCTGCCATTGTCAATTCAATCCACATCGGTACCAACAGCAAATGTTTGGCAGGGACTACGAAACCAAATCCTTACATCTGATGGCCTAACTGTAGACGAAGTGGAAACGAATAGCGCCAATCAAAGATCAGATGGGCCGCAAATGAAAAAATATGAGGCGCTTACTATTCGCAAGCATTTACCAGAGAGTTATACAAGTGCCTTCAACTTTACAAAACCCCGCACCAGGTTTGCAACTTTAAAAGATGAATATGATTGCGCAGTTAACAACAACAGTGAACCAACCGATAAAGATACCCGGCGTAATACTATATCGTGGGGCAAAGTGGTAGCCATGGTACTACGTAACCCGGTGCTTGCCCACAAAGCTGGATTGATTTACAAAGCATCCATTGATGTAGTTGATGGCTTGTTTGATGAAGGTGGGTGGCTTTTTACCGGGTTTGATGATGAGAGTGATTTTACATCTCTGAACCCATCGCTTATTTTAAATTATGCCGCACGAATCCCGCCACTAAAGAAACTCAGTACGCGGCTGATATTCGCACCCATCCAGTTTCCTGTTACCAATGCCCCTGAAACCAACGAAGGATATGATGAACTAATGCGGGAAGCTATTGTGTACGATGATGGCTTTGCCAAAATCGTACATGCCAATCAGCCTGTAAATCAATCGCTTCTTAAAGAAAATGATTACTCCAATCCGCCTGTAAAAGATGTTGGGATAAGGCTGGGATGGGATGATGAGCAGATGCTTATATGGAACAACCGGCAAATGCGGAAAAAAGAAGAGAACACCGAACTGGTAGTAAAAGCTCCGCTGGGTGTATTTGGCTACCGCATTGACGTTCGTAAACCTGGTGATGTGGATTGGCGTTCTCAAAATTCGGTGATTGCTTTAAACGGAATGAACCTGGACGATAACAGTATTGAAATAGAATCTGCCAACGCTTCTTTTCCTTTTGAGCCCGGTGTTGAAATTCATCCGGTAGCGCACGGTAATTCTGAAAAAGAGGGCTTTT
>JBBSJX010000241.1:0-6470 GCA_038256825.1 Chitinophagales bacterium | reverse complement strand
TAATGCCCACAATACCATTTAACACCATCCGCGAATTTAAGGGCAGGTCAACCCAATGCATTTGGTCGGGTGTGCTTACGGGAACTAAGTGTTCGTTTACAATTGTTTTTTCGCCAAACGAAACCAGTTGAAACTTTGCATCGGTTTTATTAAAACGAATGCGCAGGTGCGGCGTGTTTACCCAATCGGAAGGAATGCGAAAAATGTCGCCTGCCTCGCGGGTTTCCTCTTTTCCCGATACCGTAATCTCTTCGTTCTTCATTAAATACTCCAGCTTTTTACCCATGAATTCGCGGTCGGGTAAAATGGTTTCAAACCGGGCAACCACCTGGCTTTCGGGTTTTATAGGCGCTTTACTGTTATATGCGAGACTGTCCTGGTAGGCAATTTCGTAATATCCATCGCTGTAATAAGTAAAGCCTTTTAAAACTTCGGGATTTATATCAAATGTTTCAGCTACGCCTGTTTGGCGCGGAATAAAAGTTACCCGCAGGTTTTCTTCTTTTTGCTGTGGTTTGCCCGGCATTAACTTGCCTATAAAACTTTTATCCCCTCTTTTATAATCGGGGTGCGACACAAAACGGAAAACCCATTTGTTGCTGGAAGGTTCAACCGTTTTGCCCTGCTGGCGAAATATGTTGAGTGTTTCGTAAAAATGTTTAACCGACTCCTGTATGATAAGCCCAAAAATTCCCTTTTTATTATCCATGAACAGGGCATAATCATCGGGGTTGAAGCAAACAATATATTCATGAAAAAAAACAATGCGATTTGCAAACGAAAGCTGCGAAATGGATTCCATAAATTTTTCAGCAATGTATTTGTAAACATCGTTGGGTGTAAGGTTGGTAACTTCAGGCGTTTCAACTGTAGCTTCTTTTTTCAGGAACCAATCGTGCAAACCCATTCGCTGCCAGATAGTGGGTTTTGTATTCATGTTTGTTTTTTAAGTTAATGCGGTTTGCAAAGGTTAAAGAAAAGTATTTAATCAATCATTTGATTTTTTGTCGTCACGCTTTCCAAATATTTTGTTCAGCAACTTCTTTAAACCTTTTTTGGGTTTTTCGTCTTCCACTTTAGGAGAAGAAGGAATCACTTTCTTTTTTACCTTTTCCGTTACTACCCCTGTACCGGAAATAGTAATAGTATCAAAATCAAAAATATTATAGAGCTTACCATTATAAGCCCTGCGATGTGCTTCATTATCTAACCAAATACTATCGTTAGCAGCATACAAAACCACTTTATCGCCTAAAACTTCAGGCTCTTGTTGAGCAAAGGCATTTAAAGTATCCCATGTTTTTGCTCCATCCAGCGAAAAAAGGAAATTGTTTTTTGCAACATCAAAATACATGTTGCTTTTTGGATAGTAATAAAATTCCAACTGCGTTTCAACGGGTTTTTGGTTACACCCATACATGAGGCTAACTATTCCAATGCTCAAAACAAACCCTATGCAAAGGAAACTTTTTTTCATAATGGGAGATTTTGGTTTTATTATTCAAAGACCATTCCAACATGCCAGACTAAAATCATTTTTAATGAATGAAATGATTACATATGAGGCAGTTATGCTTTTATATAAACCGCCCAAGTTAAGTTTAAATCTGCAGCCTTATTGAGCGGTGGCGGCTGGCCGATCTTTAAAATTGGAGAACCCGAGGTTTATTGAAGAAATTTTTCGGGTCATTCTTAGAACCCCTTCACCATAATTTGCACCTTTTATATTTGCATTTCCTTCTATGGTTTGAATGGAATTTTTCTCAACCGATACCACTATTCCAACATGGCCGGTTCCGGTACCTGTTCTTATAAAAAAAACGTTACCCGGTTTAATTAAACCCGGTTGTTTATTAGCTACATCGGAACTTAGTTTGTTGGTTGATGCAAGAGTGTTCCACATTTGAATTGCAGAGCCAGTCCGTTGTAAAAGATTGGCACCTCCTGCCTGCTCATAACACCAATAAACAAAAGAAGCATTCCATGAAACCCCTGCAGGTAAACCTGCCGAACTGTTATACATTTCAATTTCTTTTCCTCTATTGGACCCGGGCGGATTTTCTTTTACACCAACCTGGCTGGCAGCAGTACGTAAAACGCTACTGAGATCCACATTTGGGTTATTTTGGTAAGCGGGTGCATTGCTTTGCCTAACATCGTTGTTTTGCTGAGTAACAGGACTTTGTTGCACATCAGGTTTTTGCTCAACATTATTATTATTATTATTAATGATACTAATTTTTGGAAACCTTGATTTCAACCTGTTTATTTCTGCCGCACGTATGTTGTTACCCGACAAGTTTATCTCCTGTATGTTTATAAATGAAAACACTTCTGCCGGAATGGAAGAAAGATAGGCGTTCGACAAATCAAGTTTACATATTACCTGTGGATTAACGGACAGGGCTTCTTTTAATGATTTAAATGTTCGGTTACAATCCATCTTATCAGGAACAGGCTGGCTGCTGAATTTAATAGTAACATAATCGCGCTGGAAGGCATTTCCCGAAAATGTTCTGCTGCCATTTTTGTCATAATTCAAGCCATTCATTATTTGGGAACTAAATATTTCTGCTCTTCTTACCAGTAATTCCCTTGCGGTTTTATTAAAGGTATTAATTTGAATAGCAGCACTAATAGTTCCCTGGTTTGCTTTTGTAAACGTGTTTACTTTTCTCTTAGCAATAGCTAATTTTTGAGTTTCGGATGATACGAGTTTCAGGTTATTTACCGGTAAATCAATTTTAAATTCCGGTGAACTAGCTGAATACCTGCTGCCATTTGAATATAACAAAGAAGCCTTTACAAATTGTCTGCATTCATTTACTGAAACTTTTCTTGCATCGTTAATATTTGCAAAGGTGTTGGTATTACATACACCCCAATCAAAAGATGTTGCAGTAATGTTTCTAATAAATATCGCTTCATAAATATTGTTTGATGCATATTGCAAAATGACCCGATAGGCGCCTTGTTGCAACTTAGACGCTTCCACCATTTTAATTTGGGTGATGGGTATTCTACCGCGGTTGTAATAATACAGGTTCTGGTTTTTTAAATCAAAAAACATCATTTCGTATACATTCTGCACCGTCCATATTTCATGTAACAATTCTGGAATTTCGGAAAGTTGATTAACGGGGTTGGTGGTATCGGGTGTAAAAGGTATATGCGTGATTTTAATGGTAAACCTTGAACTCGCCAGCTTTACCTGCTTTTCAAGGTCGCCCTCATTGGTACTTACCTGCACCGTTGCAGGTACAGCCGTATCTGCAACAGTTAAATTACTGATTAAAAAGGTGCTACTATCGGTTGCGGTCGCCACAATTAAACTGTCGCTTGTTGACAGCTTTAAAGCATTTAAAGGAAGACTGGAATTTGCTACTACAAACGATATATCTACTTTTTTATGTGGATCTGTCCAATGTAATTTACCAGATGCTTTCAGCAGTATAAACGACAATAAAATGGTTGCACAGAATGCTGCAGCAGGGGCTAATTTTTTCAATAACACTTTTATATTGTCAAACGGATTTTGATTTGCTTGTGGCTGATCCATAACAGCCTTTTTATCCCGCACATTAAGGTAGTCGTGTAACGAAAGTGTTTGGTGGGGATTGTCTGGATTTTTAAGTAAGGTATTATTTCCTTTTTCGAGGTATTGGTTTAAAGTCCAGTCAACCTGGTCGTTATCTACATATTTTTTAAATTGCTCCCACTCCTCCCCTGTAAATGAATTAACCGGATCGTGCGCATTCAGCAAAAATTTATTGGAATTATCAATAAAATCCAGCTCATCTTTTACAAGCGATTCAGTAGTAACATTTGATTTTATTTCCTGTAGCAGATCTACAACAATAGCTCTTGCCACTGCCTCCTTTACAGGTTCAAGATGGTTTAACATTTCAACCCGAAGGCTGTCCATTAACTGCAGGTCGTTCATCCATTGTATACGGCTTACAATTAAAAGGTTGGTAAAATTTACCAGGTGGCCCGCTTTAGAAAAACGTTCTTCAAAAGCTTTACCAATTGCAATGGTAACATTCCATTCAATATGGGGATATACTGCCAATGCACAAACCCATTGCTCCATCAAATTAACATCAACATTATAATTTAATCGTTCATTATTTAAGCTGACGGCATTTTGCAGGTAGGCTTTAACCTGCCGCCACCTATTAAAATTAAATTGCCTGGTTGTATAAGCATCAGGAACAATTTGTTTCTTCAGTACCTGCCGGTCAATCATCTGGTTGATTTCATTACTAATCACACTATGGGCATTACTATCTGCCGGCACAACAGTAAACCCTGCTTCATATAAAGCCAATTCCTTTGCTCCCCAATCTTTTTTTGGTAATGGCGTAATGATGAGTTTGGTGTTCCAGCTTTTAAACTTTTCTGCTACCCAGTTTTTTAGTTGTACGTCATACGACCTGAAAAATCCTTCTGCTTCACTAAATATTATGAGCATTGTTTCAGGGTACAGCCTGGCAATTCTTTCGACGGGCAGTAAAATATGGTTGAGGTTTTTATTACTCAAAAGCAAAGGCTCCCTGGAGAATGTATATACTGTTAAATGAACCTGTTCTTTTTTAAGACGTTCAGCAACAAATTCAAAAAGACGTGATAAATGACCATCAGGATATTCTTTATCAAGCAGTACTAAAAAATCGGTGGGTTGGGTACGGGGCTGGTACTCTAATTCGGGAAAACCACCACGGCGTATGGTGCTTTTTATGGTTTTTTGAATACTCAATTTAAAAACATCACTGGTATGGCGCTTGCGTAATACTTCTGCTAATAAACTAACACTTGCATCGGGTGCAATCTTATGCTGCTGGTTATTAAATTCAATAGTGAATGGACCCTTATACTCTTTTTCAAAGTCATCATCCTTCTTATTTTCATCACCGGGTAATATAGGTTTTGGTTTTCTTATTTTCCACCAAACTAAGCCTGCCATAACCAGGGGAAATAAAAGCAGGCCTGTTATGCTGGTAAAAATATTTGACCAATTATAATTGTTGCTCAATATTAAGGGGGCAGAAACGTCACCTGTTATATCAACATTTATTGGGGGTGTTAAATCCAATTGCGCGGTTAATGAATCAACACTGCAGTGTAATTGTTTTCCTGGCCAGTCAACTTTTAAATCTATAATATTTGGCTGGCCTTGTTTCAACAAATTTGTAGTCATGGAGCTATCCCCAATAACCGGAATATTATTTACCGTCCAATGAAAAGAATATTGTTGGTGATGAATGGCAGTTTCGCTTAATAAGACGGAAAAACTTCCATCTGTGGAATCAGTAAAACCACCTTCTATTGTTACTTCTAAGGGAGGTTCACATAAAACCTGCAGGTTAGTCGTATCACTAACTAATAACTTTTTATTTTCATCGTAAGTATTTGCTACAGCCTCATAGTTGCCACTGGTATCCAGTTTGGCGGCTACCTTTTTTGTATTGCTATAGGTTTTTTGGATTTGATCTGGACCATTGATTTGCCAATTGGTTTGGTAATTATTTGCTTTTAAACTATCGGCATAATCCACTTTAAGAAATACAGAATCCCCGGCAACAAATATTAACCGGTTATTTAATTCAACAATACCTAATGTAATTGGTTCGTTTTGTTTGGGAAGCAGCTTAATAAGCACTAAAGCTGATACCAGAATGGCTATTGCCGCAACCACCCATCCAATCCGGTTTTTCTTCGTATCAGGTTTTGCCACAACTTCAAGTGGCTGATCGTTAATGGATGCCAGGTAGCCATCAAATAGCTTATAAAATTTTTGTTGTTCTTCTTTATTACGACAAATTACAGGTGCCAGTAAATATTTTAACGCTGCTGCATTTTGAATGTTTTCATTGTTAACGTTCGCAACAATTCTTTGCAAATCAAGCATGGTTGATGTTCCCATTTCATAACCCTCCTTTCGCAACAAAGCAATTAACGAATGAAGAGGTATTTTGATGGTATCCTGCAAATCGATTGGATATTAACTTTGGTTTTGAATAGTAAACTTTATAGTTAGATTAAACGTTCAAAATAGTATTAAAATAATCACTGGTTTTTTAAGGAACTAAAATGATTGACTATTCAGTTTTACGAATCGGTAGGGTTCGGTTGCCATAAAAAACTTCAGTACAAGTGAGTGACACAACGATGTTGATGAGGGTTACCATTGCCAGGACAAAAAATTTATTATTATCACCTCGTTCGCTTCTCGTTCTAATTTCAGGTTAAGCTAATTTTGTCGCCTCCATGTCGTCCTTGCTTTTAGCAATGATGGGCAGGGTATATTTTAGTATCATTTTTTGTGAATCTGTCAACTGGTTAAAATCAACAACGGTTGTAAAAAATCCTTCTACTTCCAACACTTTAATCCATTCAAGCAGCTCACTTGTGCTGGGTTGCTTATCGTTCATCCCCGAACGCAGCCGCTCAAATTCCATAATTACACT
>JBBSJX010000240.1:0-6486 GCA_038256825.1 Chitinophagales bacterium | reverse complement strand
TAACTTCTGTTTGTTTTCTTAACGTCAGTCATTGTAAATTTCTTAACGCTGTTTTTAAGAGGCCGTCTGCCGGGATTTTAAAAGTAGCTGGTATTGCGACACTTCTACAAAAACTGGGTAATGACATGTTGCTATGAAAAACTGCCTGTGAAACGAGCGTGGCAACGATGATGCCACTACTACAATTGCCGGCAACCAAAAAAATTACATAATCACCCAAAAGCCAACTAACTGGCAAAGGGCTCCCAAAATCACTCCTGAATATACTTCAAACGGACTGTGGTTGGAAATGATGAGGCGGGCCGTACAAACCAAACCTGCCCCTAATGTTACGATGGCAATAAAGGCACCCATGGGCTCGGGCGTAACCGTACCCAGTAAAATAAAATAGGCCGCGGCGCCACCCACACCCAGGCCGTGCATGCTTATTTTAAAATAGTTATTTGCCATTAATGCAGCCGACACTGCTAAAAAAAGGCCCAGCAAAAAATAAGTAAGTATTTCAGGTGAGCCCGGTAAGGTGCGGCTTACATAAAAAGCCCACCAATAATAAATAATGGAGGCTACATAGGGTATGATGCGTTCTTTTTGTGTGCGGAGAAAAATGGAATCGACAAACTTTAACCGCCACAATAAAAACACCGTTACCGCCGGAAAAAAACAGGTGATGACAAACAGCGAAATAAACTTCAACATTTTTTCGCCTGGTTGCAAAGCTGCAAACGTGTATGGATGTACAAAAATGAGGTAGGCACTTACATAAACCGGTATAAACAACGGGTGAAAAACATATGAAATGAACCTTGCAGCCCATTTTAATGGCGCAGGTTGCGGAAGCGGGTAAACGGTTTCTGTATTCATAAATAGGATACGCCTGTATTAAGTTTTACAACTCTTTTCTCAACCTGGCCACAGGCATATTTAATTGTTCGCGGTATTTGGCAACCGTGCGGCGGGCAATATTGTAACCTTTTTCCTGCAACATATCGGTAAGCTGTTCGTCGCTAAACGGTTTGCGTTTATCTTCTGCTTCAATCATGTTGCTTAATATCTTTTTTACTTCGCGGGTGCTTACTTCTTCGCCACTATCGGTGCTCAGCGATTCGCTAAAGAAAAACTTTAGCCTGTAGGTACCAAACTCAGTTTGTACAAACTTGCTGTTGGCAACGCGGCTAACGGTACTTATGTCCAGGCCGGTCATTTCAGCAATATCTTTTAAAATCATGGGCTTTAACGTGGTTTCATCACCCGTTAAAAAAAACTCCTGCTGGTAGTTCATTATACTTTGCATGGTGCCAATAAGGGTTTGCTGGCGCTGCTTAATCATATCAATAAACCACTTAGCCGAATCAATTTTCTGCTTTATAAAAAGTACCGCTTCTTTTTGCCGCTTGTCTTTTTTAGTACCTTTTTCGTAATCCTTCATCATATCGCGGTAGCCCTCGCTAATGCGCAAGTCAGGGGCATTTTTGCTGTTGAGGGTAAGCTCCAGCATGCCGGCATTATTAAATATAAAAAAGTCGGGAATAACATAGCTCTCCGCCTTATTAACCTCGCCAATATTGCCACCCGGCCTGGGATTAAGTTTTATGATCTGGTTAATAACTGCTTTTAATTGTTCATCGTTTATACCCAAACCACGTTGTATTTTTTCGTAGTGTTTTTTGGTAAACTCGTCAAAGTATTTCTCTAAAACAATCATTGCCTGCTCTACTTCTTTACCTTCGGAAAGCTTGCGCTGTAACTGCAATACCAAACATTCTTTTAAATCCCGGGCACAAATTCCGGGAGGATCAAACTGTTGAATTTGCTTAATAAGTGCTTCAATTTCAGTTTCGCTGGCAACAATATTCTGGCGAAAGGCCAGGTCGTCCGATATAGAAGTTAATTCGCGGCGCAGGTAGCCATCATCATCAATGCTTCCCACAATCTGTTCTGCAATTTTATGGCTGCGGTCGTCCAGCTTCATCATGCCTAGCTGGGTTAGCAACATATCGTGAAAGGTAGTTTCCACTCTTATGGGTATCACCTTTCCTTCGTCGGCCTCAGGATAATTTTCATCGCGCAATTTATAATCCCCCACCTCATCATCACCGTCGTTTACATATTCGCTCAGGTCAAGGTTTTCATATTCATCGGCGCTGCCATCTGCTTCAAAGTCATCTTCTGTGTTTTCAAATTCATCTTTAGATTCCTCATCAAAATCGTCGTGACCATCTTCCCCTGCTTCAAGGGCCGGATTTTCTTCCAGTTCCTCTTTTATCCTTTCTTCCAGGTTTGCAGTAGGAACCTGCAACAACTTCATTAACTGAATTTGTTGAGGCGATAATTTCTGTAAAAGCTTTTGTTGTAAAGATTGACTTAATGACATTTTAACGGCTACCCTCACGCTGCAAAAAATGCGTTGCGCTATTTTTATTTACCAATCAATGCTTTCAGCTTTAACATATAGCCTACAGCAATTTCGCGGTAAATTTACAAACAAATGCATGCACATGAACCACCGGCTAATTTGTTTGTTTCTTATTTTATTTGTATTCCAATCGTACAAAAGCCAGTCGCAACCTGCTATTGACAGTACTATATCCCTTAATAACCAATTTATAAACAGGTTCGCACCTATTGGCGGATTAACATTTTTACAACCTATTTTAAGCACGGGCTCTGCTAAAACATACTTACATAATACTGCCATTTTAAATACTGCTATTCCAAATAATTTTTACGCTTCACATCTCGGCTTTTTCTGCACCAAAGAAATTCAGGTTGAAAAAGCAATCAGGCTTCCCTTACGTTTTCGCCTGGGATCGGTGCAATACACCAATCAAATGGAAGGTAAAAACATGCACAGGTAATTTTTTTGATACCGGCATTTGAGTTTCATGTCATCATCGTTGCGTCGCAATCACTTTATCGGTAACACATTGGGCAGCATATTAAAAGAATAAAAATGGTAATGGAGTTCAAATCTGACCATCATCCAATGGATTTACTTTAATTAAAAAAATTTTGCAGGTTCGCTATTTGCCAATCTCTTTGTTTTGTTAGTAGATTTATAAAAATGAACGCATAATGCGATTGCTAAAAGTAACTGCCCTTACCCTCCTTTTTTTTGCCATTCTTTATTTCCTCGGGCCTAAGCCGGCCACTCCTGTTTACAATAATGCACTCACCGCTATTCCATCCAATCCGCAAGCGCTGGAAAATTATGTACAGGCCAAAGAAAGTAAGCACAAATTGAAGCCCGGCAATAATGCCGAAATAATATGGTACGACAGACTGCAGAAAAAAACGGAATACGCCATTGTTTATTTGCATGGTTTTACTGCCAGTCACGAAGAAGGCAACCCGGTACACACCGATATAGCGAGGGTTTTTGGATGCAATCTTTATTTATCGCGCCTGGATGAACATGGAATTGACACCACCGAAATTATGATTAACCTAACTGCTCAAAGTTTATGGGAAAGTGCAAGGGAAGCGTACAATATTGGCAAACAACTGGGCAATAAGGTTATTATAATGGGTACTTCTACCGGGGGTAGCCTGGCTTTACAACTTGCTGCCACCTATCCCGATATTGCTGCACTCATACTTATTTCGCCTAACATAGCCATTAACGATCCGAATGCCTGGTTGATAAACAACCATTGGGGTTTGCAAATTGCACGCATTGTTAAAGGCTCTAATTATAACCTGGCATCCAATAAAACCCACATTTATAAACAATACTGGAATTACAAATACCGGCTGGAGGCTGCGGTGCAGTTGCAGGAATATCTTGAAACAACCATGACTAAAGAAACTTTTGATAAAGTTCACCAACCGGTACTTACCCTGTTTTATTATAAAGATGACGCCAACCAGGATCCTGTTGTAAAAGTTTCGGCCATGCGCCAAATGGTCGAAGAACTGGGAACACCTGCCAACCTGAAAAAAGAAATGGCCATACCCAACGCCGGAAATCATGTGATGGGATCTTATATTTTATCAAAAGATATACCATCGGTTGAGAAAGCAATTACTGATTTTATGATGAATGACCTGGAGATGAAAACAAAATTTGCTGATACTGCTATGCCTGCTTTATTAATCCTGAAAGGCCAAAACATGAACCGTAAAAAATGAGTTAATTAAAATGGCTTCCAAAATAACCTGTTTACCTACTAATGCATACCAGGTAAAAGTACAAGTGAGTGAACAGCTGTCGGTCAGGCTACAACGACGTTGAGATTAGATTTAAAGATGGTAACCAAAAAAACAAATAAGGGTTGGTAAGAAATGATATCACCTTTTAAAATTGATGTAGATGGCTTTTAGCTGCATAGCTATCCTAAAATATTGTAAATTACCGGTGTGTCTGATTTATTTTAATGAGATTTGCACCATAAACAAAGTTTAAATGTCAACAGTAGCCGAACATGCCTTGCCCACATTAACAGCCAAAGATTTTGCCACCGACCAGGAAGTGCGTTGGTGCCCCGGCTGCGGAGATTATTCCATTTTAGCCCAGGTTCAAAAGATTATGCCGGGTATTGGTGTTGCCCGAGAAAATATTGTGATTATAAGTGGTATAGGCTGTAGTAGCCGGTTTCCTTACTATATGAATACTTATGGAATGCACAGTATTCATGGCCGGGCCACATCCGTTGCCAGTGGTTTAAAAGCCAGCCGGCCCGAACTGAGTGTTTGGATAGTTACCGGAGATGGAGATAGCCTGAGCATTGGCGGTAACCATACCATGCACCTGCTTCGCAGAAATTTTGATGTAAACATCCTGTTGTTTAATAACCAGATATATGGATTAACCAAAGGTCAATATTCGCCTACCAGCGAGCCTAAAAAGATTACTAAGAGCACGCCATACGGCAGCATCGACCATCCTTATAATCCGTTGGCTTTGGCAATGGGTGCCGATGCAACCTTTGTTGCCCGCAGTATGGACCGCGATCCTAAACATTTGCAGGCTATGCTTACCCGCAGCCATCAGCACAAGGGCACATCGTTACTTGAAATTTACCAGAACTGTAATATTTTTAATGATGGAGCTTTTGAAATATTTACCGACAAATCTACCAAAGCTGAGCAGGCTTTGTTTTTAGAACAGGGCAAACCATTGATTTTTGGAGCTACTCAAAACAAAGGAATTAAACTGGATGGTTTAAGGCCGGTTGTGGTTGATCTGGAGCAGGGCTTTAGTGCTGATGATCTTTGGGTGCACGATGAAAACGATTTTTATAAGGCACAAACCCTGGTGCGTATGTTTGATGACCCTGCACAATCAGGCGATAACTTTCCACGACCATTTGGCGTTTTTTATGCAACCGAAAGGGCTTGCTACGAGGATATGATGCAAATGCAAATTGATGAAACTATTGCTACCAAAGGCAAAGGAGATCTTGATAAATTATTACGCGGAAGGGAAGTTTGGGAAATTGCTCAATAAAAAAATAAAAAAAAATGCTGATGCTGCCATCAGCATTTTTTATTTATTCATGGTTAGGTTGTATTAACCTGAAACAATCTTTTATAATCTGTATTTTAAATTCTTCTGTTGTTTCTCTTGGTTCGCCATCCACATGAAAAGGAGCATGTTTTAAGTTTCGGATGGTAAGGCAGGGAGTTTGAAAATATAAGATATGCTTGTTGGTAATATCTTCAACCAACTGCTGCAATTCATTATTACCCCTTATTTGTTTTAAAATGGCAAACGGCAAACGTGCCTTGTTCATTTTTTGAACCACCACTATATCCAGCAAACCATCGTTTAAACTTGCCTTAGGTGCTATGGTGAAATTATTGCCAAACTGGTTGCTATTGGCTATGCAAATTAAAAAGGCATCCGTATAAAACGAAAAGCTGTTTATTACAATTTCAAACTGGTAAGGATGGGCCTTAAAGTAATTAAACAGGCTTTGTTGAGTATAGGTTAAAAGTCCCCGCGATGCGGTATTGGCAAAATCGTGGGCAACCTGGGCATCAAAGCCCAAACCACTAAGCATACAACTAAACAGATCGTTAATTTTAAAGCCATCAATGTAAGAGGCCTTTCCAGTAAAAATAAGATCCAGTGCTTTTGCCGGTTGTTTGGGTATGCCTGCACAAAAAGCCAGGCCATTACCGCTGCCCATAGGTAAAATACCAAAATTTACCTTAACCCCCTGCAAGGCTGCTACTACTGAATTAACAGTACCATCGCCTCCTACCATTACCACATCGGTAATTTGTTCGCGCTCAATTTTTTCTTTTAGGTAATCGTAATTACCCGGTAAATTGGTATGTATAATTTCAAAATCAATAGATTGTTCTTGTGTCTTTTGTCGTATTAATACTTCTACTGCATCTTTTTTAGATGTTCCCGATTCTGGATTAATCTTATAATCTATTTTTCTCTTTCATCAGTTGTTTTACTTACTTTTTGTTTTTTCACAATTACTTTACAAACTCTAATTTAAGAGTCTTCACATGTTTCTTTAAGCGGCTGTT
>JBBSJX010000239.1:0-6488 GCA_038256825.1 Chitinophagales bacterium | reverse complement strand
TTTTTTGTTTGCAACAGTAGTATCGGATGTTCCGGAAGTTACTTTTTGATTAATATTTTTGCTTTGATACTTTGCGCTTAACGAATGCGTTATTAAGAAAACAATAGCAATTACTAACCCGGCTGAAACAATTTTTGATCTAACTTTACTTTGTTTACTCATAAGAAGGTTGAGCAAATTTAATGTTTTAATGCATTAACATTATGTGAAGATTACAGCCCTAAACCTAAATTAAAATGCAGAGAAGATTTTCTATTCTTGTTGTTATAACTTCTATATCATTTAGCCTTTTATCGTTTGCCAGCGACCCAATAATAAAACCTTCAAAAGATCAGCTTAAAACAATAATTATTGATGCCGGCCACGGGCTTCCCGATGGTGGAGCTGCCGGAAAATTCAGCCATGAATCTCAACTTACTTTAGACATTGCAATGAAGCTAGGTAAAAGGCTGGAACAAGTATTACCGGATTGTAAAATTATCTATACCCGCACTAACCAGAATTTACCGGAAGGTATGTCGGACAAAAACAAGGCTAACCGTTACCGTGCCGAAATGGCCAATAAAAATCATGGGGATCTTTTTATTGCGGTCCACGTTAATTCGGCTGCAGAAAGGTATGAAAGACGGGTGGTGGGTGAAACACAACAAACTTATTATGTAACTACAGGTAAAGGCAAAAAGAAAAAGAAAGTAAAAAAAACACGCACTATTCCTGTTTACAAATCGTTTAAACTACCCTGCAACCGAAAAGGAACGGAAACCTATATTTGGGCCATAAATAAAAACGACCAGAAAATGGAGTCGATAGGAGCCCGTGATAGTGATGAAATATTTGGTGAGCAAGGAGATAGTACCTATAATTTCTTTGATTCTCCTGAAGCAAAAATTCTTGCATCTCTACGAACAAAAAAATATTTTGACAAAAGCCTTTTAATGGCAAACTATGTTGAAGAAGAATTTAAAAAAATTGGCCGCCCAAGTGAAGGGGTAAAGCAACGCAATCACATGGGTATATGGGTTCTGCAGGCAACCAACATGCCCAGCATTTTGGTTGAAACAGGGTTTATTTGTAATGAAGAGGAAGAAGAATACCTCAACAGCGAAAAAGGACAAAACGAATTAAGTTATTCGATGATGAGGGCGGTTTTAAGATATAAGCAAGTACTTGAAACAGGTACCCAGCTATTAGATACCGAAGGCGTACAGGCTACTAAATAATAGTATTAAACGCTGAGCGTTTAATAAATCAAAAGCAATGAATACCATCTACCGGTATTCAAAGGAGTGAGCGACTGAAGTAATATAGTATCATTTTGGGGTTGCTCATCTGCAGCTTCATATCAACAGACATATTTGGATTTAAGCCAAAAAACCAGGTTCCCAAATTAAAAAAAATAATTATCGATGCGGGGCATGGCGGCACTGATGCCGGGGCAAGGGGCAAATTTTCGAAAGAAAAAGATGTATCGCTTGAAGTAGCTTTAAAACTTGGTAAGCTGATTAAAGAAAAAATACCAGGGGTAGAAGTGGTTTATACACGCACCAACGATATTTATCATAGTCCGGTTACAAAAGCCAATATTGCAAATTTTAATAAAGGCGATCTTTTCATCTCTATACATTGTAATGCTGCTCCGGCCATCATGCACAGAAAGCAGGTGGGATATAAAACCATAGCTTATTATACCGGAAAGGGTAAAAGCCGCAGGAAGCGTTATAAAAAGGTGCCCCGTTATAAAACCTATACTACCCCCAACCCGGCAAAAGGTACCGAAACTTATATTTGGGGAGCGCACAAAACGGCGATGAAGGAAAAAGCGATGCGTGAAAACGAATCGTTATACCTGGATAGTGCAACCGCAAATTTTGTAAAAGACTTTGATCCAAACTCCCCGGAAAAGATGATTTTGTATTCATTAAAAACACAGCAATACTTTAATAGAAGTGCATCGCTTGCCTTAAATGTAGAAGAAGAATTTAAAAAAGTAGGAAGGGTGAGCCGGCAAGCACAACAAAGGCAGGTTGGCATATGGGTTTTGCAGGCTGTTGCCATGCCCAGTATTTTAGTGGAAACAGGTTTTATAACCAATTTGCAGGAAGAGGAATATATTAACAGCAATAATGGCCAAAAAGAGATTGTAGAATCGATTGTCAGGGCATTGCAACGTTATAAGCGGAGTTTAGAGCATATGAAGAAATGAAATTTCTAATGCCAGCTTTTAATGATGCCATTGTTTATGCAGTACAAGTGAGTGACACAACAAAAGCTTAATAAAGAAATACTGTCGGCTCCAAAATATATCCAGCAAATAAATAATTTAAGATTATCCGGGTTTGTTCTTAAAAAAAATCATAGCATTTTATTGTTAACCGAATAAGCTAATGACAGTACTGACTGGTGTTTAAACAGTTTTTTATAAAGGCCCTCAGCATCAGGTTATAATGGCTTACTTTTGCCTTAGCATGAATATTGCATAAGTGATCAACTAAAATATATACTACTATAAAAATTTTACATGAAGATTAATAATGAAACCAAAGTTGGTGCTTTAACTGCTATCGCAATCACATTACTTATTGTAGGTTTCAATTTTTTAAAAGGGAAAAGCCTGTTTAAAAGTGGCAATTTTATATACGCAAAATATACCGATACCAAAGGATTAATGATTTCGAATCCGGTTTCGATTAATGGTTTACAGGTTGGAAGTGTTTATGAATTGCAGGAACAGGATAAAAATATTGACACCATTATTGTTCACATAAAACTGAATAAAGAACTCAATATCCCGGAAAACTCTATAGCAACCATTAGCCAAAACCCTTTGTCATCATCCAGTATTGTGATAAACCTGGGCGACAGCAAAACTTTTTTAGCCCGTAACGATACGATAAAAACTTTAGACAGCGGAGGGCTTTTAGGTACACTTACCCAGAAGCTGAACCCGGTGGTTGACCAGGTTAAATATACACTGATGACCCTTGACTCGGTAATGCGGAATGTGAATACCATATTTGATCCCTATACAAAAAACAATATGCAAGAAGTGATAGCCAATGCTAATAAAACAATGGCTTACCTGGTATCATCATCGGGGCAACTAAATGCTTTATTAAATAGCCAGACCGGTGATCTTGCCAAATCGCTGAACAATGTGAGCACTTTTACAAAAACACTTGCCGACAATAATCAAAAGGTGGATCGCATGCTGAGCAACCTGGAAACATCAACCAACAATTTTGCTAAGGCTGATATTGATGGAACCATTAACCAATTAAGAGGAACTGTTGAAAGGTTAAATGTAGCTGTAGGTAAAATGGATAGCAAAGATGGCTCGCTTGGTTTATTATTGAATGATAAACAATTGTATCAAAATTTAGAAAATACTACCCGTAGTCTTAATATCTTAATGGACGACATTCGCATTAACCCTAAAAGGTATGTTAGTATTTCAATTTTTGGTGGTAAAAGTAAAGGGCAGCCTTTAACTTCACCCCTCACCGTAAAAGATACTACGGTAACCAATTGATAATGGGCAGGAAATTTTTTGTTTATTTAATTCCACTTTTTATTGTTCTGTTTGCTGCGATGGGCTCTTTAGCGCAAACACCCTTACCCGGTTTAGCCGTAGGCGATTCTACCAATGGAAAACGCCTCGAAATATTAGAAGCTAAACGCTATAATTTTCAAAAGATTGATTCAACGGGCGACTTTGTATCGTTAGCGGGCAATGTTCGTATAAGGCAGGGTAAAACTTTGTTTTACTGCGATAGTGCCGTGCTAGATCAAAAGCGTAATATATTTGAAGCCTTTGGCAACATTCATATAAACGATGAAGACAGTGTTCATACTTACAGCCAATACTTAAAATATTATGGCAAGGAAAAAGATGCCATTTTAAAAAAGAATGTAAGGCTTACGGATGGCAAAGGAGTGCTTACAACCAATGACCTGAAGTATAATACCATCACCAAGATAGGCACTTACGACAAAGGCGGAAAAGTGGTTACCGGCAAAACCGTTTTAACCAGTACCGAGGGTATTTATTACGGCGAAACCAGGGACATTTATTTTAAGAAGAAGGTGGTGATGATCGATCCCGAATTTAAAGTTACAACCGATACCCTTTTATATAATACGTATACTGAAATTGCCCGCTTCACGGTTCCAACCACCATTGTAAATAAACAACGTACTATTAAAACCAGCGAAGGTTATTATGATTTGAAGAATAAAAAAGCAGTTTTTGGAAAGCGGCCTTTTATTGATGATAAAGATTACACCTTAACTGCAGATGATATTGCCATTGATGAACAATCAGGTTTTGGCGATGCATTAGGCAATGTGATTTATAAAACTAAGGATACCGCCAACCCCGCTTCTATTATTGCAAATCGTCTTCAAACAAATAATAAAAACAGTGCTTTGCTGGCCACGCAAAACCCGGTTATGATTATTAAACAGGGGAATGATAGCATTTTTATTGCAGCAGACACTTTGTACTCCGCAAAACTTTCGGATTTAAGAAAAACAAGAGATGTTCCATCCATTTATGAAACTAAAGATACCATACCATTAAAAGACAGCCTGCAAGCTACAGGGATAAGAAATGAAACTTCGCCAAGGTTTGGAAATAAAATAGACTTAGGTGCTATTAAAAAAATTAATCCAGATAATAACTTAAAGAACGATGAACAGATAACCGTAGTTGGTGACTCAATTACCAGACAAGACACTTCTGCAACTATTGTAGTAAAAAGTAAAAATCAAAGAGTAAAAACCGATACAGGCGTGGTTAAACCGCCACTTGTAATTGCAAAAGCTACCCGGCAACCTATACAACCAAAGGATAGTATTTCAACATCAAAAAACACAAATGACAGCAGCAACAACCGTTTTGTTGAAGCCTACTATAATGTAAAAATATTTTCGGATAGTATGCAGGCAATTGGCGATAGTATGTTTTATTCGTTTGAAGATTCGGCCTTCCGGTTATTTAAAAACCCGGTAGTGTGGGCAAACGAAAACCAGATTACCGGCGATACTATTTACATGTTTACTAATAATAAGAAACCGGAACGCATGTATGTTTTTGAAAACGCCCTGGCCATAAATAAAGTAGACCAATTTTACAACCAGATAAAAGGCAATACCATTAATGCAAATTTTATAGCGGGTAATATTGATAACATAAGGGCTCGTGGAAGCGCCGAAAATATTTACTATGCTGCTGACGATGCCGGCAAATACATTGGCGTTAACAGGAGTACCAGCGATGTTATTGATGTTTATTTTGCCAAACGCAAACCTAAAAAGGTAGTTTTTCGCAACAACTTGCAGGGCACTACTTCGCCCATGAACCAGGTAGACCATAGCGAATTACGGCTACGTGGCTTTAAGTGGCTTGAAGACCGGAGACCTAAATCTAAAACCGACCTGTTTGGAGGTTAATCCTATCTTTTTACTTCTTGTTTATTACATTCGCAGTTTTACAATAGATTTTAGTAAAACTCCCCTATGCCTTTAGAAGTACTTAAGAGAAAATTTGTAAACCCTTTTTTAGAATTTATAAGCGACAGCCGTTCCATCGGGATTGTTTTATTGATATGTACAATTGTCTCATTGTTTATCAGCAATACTTTATTAGGAGAGTCTTATTTAAACTTCTGGCAACATTCATTTCATATTTTCGAAAATTTTAACCTCCCCCATTCAGTTTTACATTGGATTAACGATGGCTTAATGACCGTGTTTTTCTTTTTGGTTGGAATGGAAATTAAACGCGAAATGTTTGGTGGCGAACTTTCTTCTTTAAAAAAATCCTTATTACCCATATCAGGTGCTATCGGGGGAATGATCGTTCCTGCAATCATCTTTTTACTTTTTACTAGCGGTACCGCGTATAATAAAGGTTGGGGTATACCCATGGCAACCGACATCGCCTTTTCGCTGGGCATCGCCTCCTTGCTGGGTAACAAAGTACCAATGGGATTAAAAATATTTTTAACAGCACTTGCAATTATCGACGACCTGGGAGCCATTGTTGTAATAGCACTGTTTTACGGTAGCGAAATAAAAATTGTTTTTATATTACTATGCCTGCTCATTGTTGCAATCATTCTTTTTTTAAACAGCCGTAAAATGAAGTTCGGCGTCCTGCATATTATACTTGCGTTGTTTTTATGGTATTTCATGTTCAACTCTGGCATCCATGCAACCGTTGCAGGGGTTATATTAGCAATGCTCATCCCTGTTAGCTCCTTGCGTGTGCTCGAAAATAAATTGCACCATCCCGTTTACTTTTTTATAATGCCCGTTTTTGCTTTGGCAAATACCGCAATCTTTATTCCCGATGCCGGCTTTACTATATTTAAAGGCATGTTGTCATGGGGAATTATTGCAGGCTTACTTTTAGGAAAGCCAATTGGAATTATACTGGCCACATGGCTCATGGTAAAAAGCAAACTGGCCGATTTACCTACCGGAAC
>JBBSJX010000238.1:0-6492 GCA_038256825.1 Chitinophagales bacterium | reverse complement strand
TCGTACAGCGCCCTTAATTTTTCCCTGGTAATTTGTTTTTCCCAATCCTTACCCAAAGCGTTTTCCCACAAAGGTTTCATTACCAGGCTTACATCAATCATTTTATCAAATTCTTCGTCTGTAAGTCCCTTACAAATACCGGTTGGTATATCAATACTGTTTTTTTTAACCATTTGTTTAAACTCAGCAACACCTTCAGGATAGTATTCTTCCAGGTGGTTCATAACAATACAATTTCCTACACCGTGCTTTGTGCCCAGCAAATAACTTAAACCATAACTTACGGCATGTGCTACCCCAACCTGGCTGTAAGCAATGCTCATTCCGCCGGCATAACTCGCCATCATCAACTTATCGTCGCTTTCAGCATCCCAGTTGTCTTTTGTTAGAAAAACTTCCTGGCAAAGATCCAGTGCTTTCTCGCCGTAGCTTTTACTAAACTCGTTTAAAAAGGTGCCTTGTAAGCTTTCAATGCAATGTATATAACAATCCATGCCGGTGTAAAAACGTTGGTTGGCGGGCACATTTGCCGCTAATTCCGGATCTAAAACGATCTGGCTGAAAGGGGTAAAATCGCTGTTCATTCCCAGTTTTTTGGTAGGGCCGGTTAAAACGGTAGTGCGGCTCACCTCGGCACCCGTTCCACTTAAAGTTGGAATACCCACTTTATAAACACCCGCTTGCTTCACTAAGTCCCAACCCTGGTAATCGGCTGAAGAACCCGGGTTGGTCATCATCAGGCTTACTGCTTTGGCAAGGTCCATTGTTGATCCTCCACCGATTCCAACTACCCCGCTAATCATTCCAAATTCATCTTTCAGGTCCTGGGCCAACTGGTCAACCTGCGTGGTTTTGGGCTCGTATGTTACATCTGTAAAAATAACTTTATCGTTTCCGCGAACTGGTACGCGGTTTACCAGTGATTTACTTTCGGGCGTACCACTATTTTCAAAAAAATGATCAACCAAAAAAATCATTGGCAAATCATTCTTACGGTGAGGCATTAAAATTTCATCTAACTGGTTAAAACTTCCCCTTCCATAAACCACGTAATCAACCATTTTAAAGTTGCGGAACTTACTCATGCATCAAATTTAGAGTTGCGAAGTTAAAGGGATAACCGGAAATGCAGAAAATGGAATGTTATTGCCATTGCAATTACAACAGTTAAAATAATTGCCATTATTATTTTTTGGAGCCGGGCAGTCAATCAATAAACCGGCAGTTGTTGCGTCGCACACTTGTACTTAAAATTCAATAAGCAGCAAATAAATTGCGACATAAATTAAATTAAAGAAGCGCCTTAGCTCTTTCCATATCTTCCGGGGTGTCAATCTCAACACCCATGTATTCGGTTAGCACCATTTTAATAGGTACACCGTATTCAAGATAGCGTAAGCATTCAATTTTTTCTGCGGCTTCAAGCGGGGTCATAGGCCAATTGGTAAAATCAAGTAAAGCCTTTTTACGAAAGGCATACACGCCAATGTGTTCATAATAATCAATATTAACTTCGGTATTACGGGGATAAGGAATAACCGACCGGCTAAAAAACAAAGCATTCCAGTTGCGATCTACCGTAACTTTTACATAATTGGGGTCGTCAATAAATTTTTGTTCTTTCATTATTTGCATCAGCGATCCAACCTGAACCTGCTGCCCCTCAGCTCCTTTAAAAATTTCCAGTAATTTTTGTAAAGACTCTTTCTGAACAAAAGGCTCATCGCCCTGCACATTCACCACAATTTCTACATCCATACCGGCAACAGCTTCAGCAATACGATCACTCCCACTTTCGTGCGGCCGGGTGCTCATAACTGCATTACCTCCATTTCTTATAATTTCTTCAAAAATCACTTCGCTATCTGTAGCAACAATTACTTCGTCAAACAAACCGGTAGATACTGTATTATCATACGTATGTCTGATAACCGTTTTGTTGCCTAAAACCTGCATCAACTTGCCGGGAAAGCGGGTTGCTGCATAACGGGCCGGTATTAATGCAACTATTTTAGAGTTGGTTTTTGCTGAATTTTTTGGATTAGGCTTAGAAGTTTGCATGCATCAAAAATACTTGCAAATACTCTTTTGGTTATTTTTTACAGCTTTTATTTAGGCAAGTAAATTAATTATTTAAATAGGTTCAATAGTAATCGAGATGCAGTCATTGATCCGGTCAGCTTAAATTTTATCTAAAGTTATCTTGACATTAAATTTCAACATAAATGCTGGTAAATTTTCGGCTATAATATATACAGTATCAATTTTCGTATTCTTTTTAATTAAACCTCAACTTTAAAGGAAGATGCTGGCGCTGCCTCTTCAACCTCCTTTTCACCTGGTTGATTGTAAAAACCCGAAAAAAAGGGATGCTTCATTAATTGCGTAAAGTTTTCATCTTTATTATTGGGATAATACCGGTCGAGGCCATAAACAATCTGGCGGGGATCCAATGTTTTAAAAGTTCCCATTACCCGGTCCCAAACCGATAATATGGCGCCGTAATTACTATCAGTAAAAGGTTGTTTGTAATGATGATGCACTTTGTGCATATTGGGCGATACAAAAATCCAGCTTAGTAATTTATCAAACCGACGGGGCAGGTTAATATTAGCGTGGGTAAATTGTACAAACACTACCAGTAGCGTTTGAAAAATCATTACTGCATACATGGGTGCACCTGCCACAACAACACCTATTAAAAAGAAAACACCACGCAAAACACTCTCAACAGGGTGGTGGCGCAGGGCAGTTGTTACATCCACATTATTATCCGAATGATGGACGATGTGAAAACGCCACATCCATTTTACTTTGTGTTGTACAAAATGCACCAGCCAACCACCAAAAAAATCGAGAACCAGTATGGAAATTATTATGGTAGCAATAACGGACGCCCCTGTCCATTGCACAAGGCCAATATTATGGTTGCGTGCCCAATCGGAAAGGAGAATAATTATAAGCGCAAACCCAGTATGAATTACCAGGTGAATTACCGTGAAGGAAAAATTAATTACCGCATGCCTTACTTTGTTCTTTTTATACTTGAGTGAAATTAACGGTAACCCACCTTCCAGCAGCCAGAGAACCAGCATTCCGCCAACCATAAACACCAGCCTTTCAACCGGGCGTTGGTCAAGGTTTTGAAAGTAATGGATGATATTTTCGAACATAATTTTTGGATCGTTTACCAAAATAAAAAATTCCTACATAAAGGAAAGATTTTTATTGAATATTATTTGTAGCCTTAAGAACTAAATGTACTAGAGTGCGAACCGCCAGAAGTCGGTCAGGCTGCGAGTAAGGATGTTGAAACAATCTGCCGCTGGCATCCCCCAAAAAAAAGAATTTATGACCATGTTTTTTTGTATCAAACCAATGCATAATTATTAACTTTCACCAACCTTAAAAAATACCCAACTACAAACCTAAAACAACTAATGAAAATTGACCCAACCCGGCTGCAACAGCACTTTGAGGCAATGAGCGAAATAGGCAAATTAGGCGAAACCGGCACCTGCCGACCCACCTTAACCTCATTGGAAAAGGAGGCTTTTGGACTGGCTGCATTGTGGATGAAAGATGCAGGGATGACCACGCATATTGATGATTTT
This sequence comes from Chitinophagales bacterium, assembly GCA_038256825.1. Taxonomy (GTDB): domain Bacteria; phylum Bacteroidota; class Bacteroidia; order Chitinophagales; family Chitinophagaceae; genus Segetibacter. The sequence goes on along the minus strand of JBBSJX010000238.1, from coordinate 2,878 downwards.
GGTAACCTGATTGGTACTTTAATAGGTACTCAACCGGAACTACCTGTTTTGATGGTTGGCTCTCACCTGGACAGTCAACCTTATGGAGGCCGTTTTGATGGAGTGGCTGGGGTACTTTGTGGAATAGAGGCGGTTAAAACCCTTTCGGAACAAGGGATCCAGCCCAAACGCACCGTCCAGGTAATTTCGTTTTGCGATGAAGAAGGGTGGCGTTTTAATAAAGGTTTGTTTGGCAGCCGTGGTATACTTGGCCGTTTGGAAGAGGGAGAAATGGACCGCACAGATAAAGACGGGATTACCCGCCGGCAGGCACTTATTGATTTTGGTTGCGATCCTGGTAAGCTTAAGGAAAGCGAATACCATCCCGGCAGTATTTACTGTTTTTTAGAATTACATATTGAACAAGGTCCGGTGCTTGACATTGGTAAAAAACCTGTTGGAGTAGTAAGCGGCATTTCGGGGCCACTTTGGTGGACCGTAAAATTAAAGGGAATGGCCGGCCATGCAGGCTCGGTGCCCATGGCTATAAGGCAGGACGCCCTTGTGGGCGCTGCTGAAATCGTAATTGCATTACGCAACATTGCTATCCAGGTTACCGGTGCGCCAACAGTTGGCACCGTGGGTACTTTAAATGTTTTTCCGGCAAGCCGGAACATTATTCCCGAAGAAGTAAGTTTTACTATTGACCTGCGCGATATTGACCTGGAGCGCCGTAATAATTATGAGGCACAACTGCGTAATGAAATAGAATCTATTTGCAAAAAACACCAACTAAGTTTTGAAATAACCGAAGACTGGAACAGCGAACCGCGCTATTGTGCCGACTGGATTAAAACCATCATGCACGACCAATGTACACAATTGGGATTGGATGCGCCTGAGTTAATGAGCGGCCCATTTCATGATGCCATGGCTTTGAGTTATGCCTGCGATTACGGAATGATTTTCGTTCGGTGCAAAGATGGAATTAGTCACAACCCTTTGGAGTTTGCCAGTTACGAAGATTTAACGCTGGGAACCGAAGTGTTGTATGGAACCATATTGCAGGTACTGCAAAAATAAATTTAATGATGTAAACGAGAGAAAGATTTTTGGTAGCCAGCAACATATTTTTATGGCATCATCGTATAACCGATTTCTATCGGTACTCGGTTCACACGCAGTTTTTCATAGCCCCGGTTTAATTGCATACGCGTAAACTTAAGAATTCTAAAATTTCGCCAAACCCTTTACCAAGCAATTGTTTGAAGTGAAAGTGTGGTTAAAAAGAATTAAGATTAATATAAATTAATCAACGGGAAATTATGCGGAAAAAGTTGCTATAAAAAGATGAGGTACAAGTGAGTGAACCGCCGGTAGTCGGTCAGGCTACAACCGGAGCTCAATAAAGCCCCCATGATTGTACCCCAAAAAAACCCTTAAGTTGAAGCCAATGCGATTTAATCGGGGGCAATTTACACTGAGTGTATTGAAGGGTCGAACACCTAAAAAGCTTTTAAAAACTACAATTTTTAATTTTCAATATTTTTCGGAAATTTTTTCGCATTTTCAATGATGCTGTTAATTTCTTCCACTTTATCCATTTGATTATCCTGCTTAAAAATTTTTTTTGCGTATTCTAAATAAGTGTTATTAATAGTTTCCTTTTTAGGGTCTTTGTTTTTATAAATTGAAATTAAATAATTTAAGCTGGTGATTGATTTTTCTTTCATTCCAAGAGAATCGTAAAGCTTACTAATATTATATTGGTATGCTGGTTCAGATGGTTGAAGTTCAATCGTTTTTTCCTGGAATTTTAATGACTGGACGTCATTTTTTAAACTATACTCAACACTTGCTAAAACATTCATTAAGGCAGCCCGGTCTTTATCTGAAACATTAGGGTTTACTAACGCTTTATTTACCTGCTCTCTCAAGTAATCAGCTTCATTTTCTATTGAAAGTGCTCCTACATAAAATGAATAAAGACCATGAAGTGCAATAGCAATTTTGTCGGGTTTAAAATTATCAAAATCTTTTTCAAGTAATGCCCTAACTATTGGAACACCTGCAGGTTCATAAGCTTCAACAATCATAGAAGCCATATCCAGGTTTAAATTTATATCAGGACTAATTTGTAAAAATCTTTTCAAGGCTTTTACAGCGGTGGAATAATTATTAGATTTTAATGCATTATAAAAAACAAGTCCTGGACTTTCGTTTGAAAACTCATCAGTAAATGGCTCTGTAGTAACATCGCCACCAATATGGCCGCTACCAAGCGTATCAATTTTTCTTTCTAATCTTTTTAACACATCTGCTATACTGGTTAATGAAGCTGTTGGAGATTCTGATCCATATCCGGTTTGTTCAAATTCATTTACAAATTTCCTCAAATTGTCTTTTGAATTTTTTGCTTTTCGTGGGTCTGATAAATCATATTCCACTGCTCTGATGTCCATAAGGTCAAAAGGAATTTCTTCACCTTTTTTACGCATTAGTATAAAAGGTTTGGCAGTTTCATGCCTTCTTCCACATTCATAAAAAACATTAGGATTATGCCCTGTAATATCTATGATGCATAATTCTGAATTTTGAATGCGTTTAATTATATCATCCGTTATTGAATCGTTGGTGGTAACCATATCACCCCTGATAATCTGGAAGTTAAATTTATCCAATGCAGGTTCAATTATTAAATCATACAAATCGTCTGCATTTATTCTGGTTTCAGATCCCTCACTTCCAATGGGGGAAATTACAAAGCAACTTTTCATAAGTAATAGTTTAGACTCTAATTTAATAAAAGAATTTTTAATTTAAAATAGGTGGTATTAGTTTTATAAAAATTAAACAATCCAAATTCTTAGTTTTATTACATAATAATTAAGCATATGCC
>JBBSJX010000237.1:0-6508 GCA_038256825.1 Chitinophagales bacterium | reverse complement strand
CTGAAGCCTGGGTAAAATAGCTGAATAAAGAAAATGACTCACAAGTAAGTGAACCCGGTAGTCGGTCAGGCTACAACGATGATAAAAAGAGGTTAGGTGTTGTCCCAAAAAAAAATTTAGTAGCGTGCAACCATCTTCCCAAGAAGGCAATCAACTTTTTACTTTTTACTTTTTACTTTTTACTTTTTACTTTTTACTTTTTCTACAAATACACATCCTGGTTAAACCAGTAATCTATCTCGCCGGGCTTAAATAAAATTGCCAGCACGTCAAACTGTATCCATTTCCAGCCGGGGTTTTTTTGCTGGTAGCGTTCGGCGGCGTCTTTCAGGTTTTGCATTTTCTTTTTGGTAATGCTTTCTTCGGGGTTGCCAAATTTGGTGCTGGTGCGGGTTTTGATCTCAATAAAATGCAGCGTATCGCCCTTTACTGCTATCACATCCACTTCCAGGTGGCTATGCCGCCAGTTGATTTCCTTTATGGTGTAGCCTTTTTTTACCAGCCAGTTGGCGGCTAATTTTTCACCTGCATCTCCGGTTTCGTTGTGCTGTGCCATTTTTATTTATTTTCACTTCGATTATCAAATTACTACATGGAAATGAAAGACAAAATATTTAAGCTGAAAGGTAAGGTGCAACATTATGCCTGGGGCGGGTATAAATATATTCCCAGCCTGTTGGGAATAAATATTGGTGAACACCAACCTTGTGCAGAATATTGGCTGGGAGCGCATCCAAGTGCTTCAGCCCGGGTTTTGTTTGATGATGGTACCAGTAAACCCTTGTACAATCTGGTTCAGGATGATCCTACTTCTTTTATAAATGATGAAGTTTATACAAACTTCCACGAGTTGCCTTACTTATTAAAAATTTTAGATGTAAACGAAATGCTTTCCATACAGGTGCATCCCTCAAAAGAGGAAGCACATAAAGGTTTTGAAAAGGAGGAAGCAGCAGGAATTCTCATCAACGCTCCGCATAGAAATTATAAAGACAAAAACCATAAGCCCGAGGTAATGGTTGCCCTGAGCGAATTCTGGCTGTTGCATGGTTTTAAGAATGAAGGATTACTTAAAAAAGTTTTACATGAAATTGAAGCATTTAATTTTTTAGAACCTGTTTTTGAGAAAGAAGGTTATTACGGATTGTATAAGTATGTAATGGAAATGCCACAGCAACAGGTGGATGAAATATTATCGCCATTAATAAAACGTTTACAGGAGCATCCAGGTAAATTTTTAAAAACCGAACCGGGTTATTGGGCATTAAAAGTTTTTGAAAAAGGCCAGCCACTTCAAAATATTGACAGGGGTATATTTTCAATTTATTTTTTCAACATTATGCAGGTGCAGCCAGGTGAGGCAGTTTTTCAGGGAGCCGGCATTCCCCACGCTTACCTACAGGGGCAGAACGTAGAATTAATGGCTAATAGCGATAATGTTTTACGCGGCGGTTTAACTCCTAAACATATTGATGTACCCGAATTACTTAAACATACTCTTTTCAAACCTGTTGAACCAGTTGTATTAAAAGGCGAGGCAAAACCAGGGGGTGAGTTAAATTATCCATGCCCGGTTGCAGATTTTGGCATAAGTGCAATAAAATTACAAAAAGGGGAATCTTACCAGGCTGAAAGCAAATCGGCCGAAATTTTCATTGTTATCGAAGGAGAAATAACAATTGATCCGAAAGGTTTGCACCTGTATAAAGGTGAAGCGTTTATTATTTTGCCTGGCATCAGCTATAAAATAAGTTCTGTTTCAGATGCGCTTGCCTATAAAGCCTATGTGCCCTAAGTCGCATATGTTCTTTTATTAAGCTTTTTTATGTTTGGGCAAAGCCACATTTTCAGTTATTTTTGCCACCTAAGTATTAAAAAAATGAATAAACAAAATAAAACGCTCTTCTTATCAGCGGTTATATTAATTGTGTTTGCTGCTTTTACCCGGTTGTTTCCCCACTACCCAAACTTTACCGCAATAGGAGCTATTGCTGTTTTTGGTGGAGCGGTAATTAAAGATAAGAAGTTGGCATTCATTCTTCCTTTGGCAGCTTTACTGCTGTCGGATATTTGCCTCCAGTTATTTACACCTATTAAAGGATTTTATGGCGGCGGTCAATTATTTGTATACGGAGCTTTTCTATTAATAACCTTCCTGGCCACGTTTATGCGTAAGCGCAATGTTGCAAATGTTGCTTTAGCAGCCGTTTGGAGTGGTGCAATCTTTTTCCTGGTTTCAAATTTTGGTGTATGGATGTTGAGTAACAATTTTTATCCTAAAACCCTTGCCGGTTTAGGCGCTTGTTATTGGGCAGCTATTCCTTTTTACCAGGGCGAGCTTACAGGCAGCTTTTTACTAAATGGAATTGTTGGAGACCTGTTTTTCTCTGCAATACTTTTTGGAGCGTATGCCTTGGTTGAAAAACAAGTGAAAGTAAATGCCGGGCATAATCTGGCTTAATCAATAATAATTTCAACAATAAAAAAGTGCGAAGCAGTTGCTTCGCACTTTTGCTTTTACGCCTGTAAGTTATTCTTTACGCTACTTCCTGCCTTACTATTGTTTAATAAAATTTAACGATGCTGAGTTCATACAGTACCTTAAGCCGGTCGGTTTAGGACCATCGTTAAAAACGTGACCTAAATGCGATCCACATCGGCTGCAATGAACTTCATCCCGCGACATGCCCAGGGTATTATCCGTTGAAACTTCTGCAACTTTTTTATTTATAGGCTGGTAAAAACTCGGCCAACCTGTACCACTTTCAAATTTTGTTGCACTGCTAAATAATTTTTGACCGCAACCTATACAAACGTAAGTTCCTTTTTCATGGTTATCCCAATACTCATTGCTGTACGGCCGTTCTGTTCCCTGTTTCCTTGCAACTAAATATTGCTCCTTAGTCAGCATTTTTTTCCATTCAGCTTCTGTACGGCTTACTTCGTATTTTTTTTGCTGGGCTTGCGTGCACGATACAAAGCTTGAAGCGAACAAGACAACCAATAAAAACGTTTTCATTAGTAATAATTTACTTTAATTACGCTTAGCCGGTAACTTAGGTTCTAAAGCAAACTGTATTTTTACAAAACCTACTGTTAAAAACAGTAGAACAAAAACATTAAATTATGGGAATTTGGCGCCAGATTGCAGAATACTTATTTATAAAAAAGAGAAATCCCAACGATCCGCACACTCCATGGATGCGCTATATGCACGGAATGAACCGTATTTCACTAATCATTTTCCTGATGGCAATAATTTTTATGATTGTAAAACTGGTATTCATACCACTTTTTAAATAAGGTGAAGTAAGGATTGTTTTGAGCCTGGCATTATATCATGCTGCATCATCGTTGCGTCGCACTCTTTTACCGCAAACGTTTTTGCAGCATTTTGCATAATCATTTAAAATAAACACGCAGTTAAAACTTAGGGCAGGGCAATCCCCGGCTATCAGCAGATTTCTTAATGTAAATCAGGGAAATTTCCATTCCACCACGTCCCTGCGATGCGCCTTTTAAACTCGAAATGGTTGCATCGTATGTTGCACCCAATCTAAAATCGGAGAATTCAAGTCCCACATAAGGGATTACAGCATCATTCATACGTATCCAGCTACCCACATAAAGGCTAACCGGTTTGTCAACCGTGGCATCCGCAACAGTAAATTCCATTGCGCCACCAATTACAGTTTCTGAAGCCTGCGCCTGCGTGCTAAATAAACCACTTAAATGGAGTTTAGAATTAAATCCCACCGGAAAGTAGCCACCGGCATGAAAAGTAGTGCGTGGATTTAAAAGAAAAAAGGCACCTGTAAATTGTTGCTTAGGCCGGTTAATGTGGTACATGGAAATACCAGCGTAAAAATTATTATTATCGGAAGTGCTTCCTGCATACAGGATACCGGCATTTAAATCAAAGTATGAATTTTGCAGGGTGGTGTTGTTAAATACTTCTGAAGTTACCCCCGTAAATCCTGATGTAGTTAACTGGTCTTCAAATTTCAGGTTCGATACATTAACCATCATATTCGAATAAGTTCCCTGGAAGGCTGCACCTATCTGGTGATAACCTTCTTCATCTAAACCCTTATGAAAGGCGGTTGATGCTGTGAGGTAATTAAATTTTACAGCACTATTAGCGCTTTGGTCCGAATAGCCCATAACGCCCACACCCCAGGTATCGTTGGGTGCAATCCTGCTTTGCATAATGGGTAAGTCAACAGAAAGACTGGTAGTGGTAAATGCCCTGTTGATGGAGGGCCATTGGTTACGGTAATTGCCCGCCGCCCTTATCGATCCATCAAATTTGCCCGTAAATGCAGGATTTAGGGTAAGCGGCGAAGCAAAAAACTGGGAAAAGTGAGGATCCTGCGAACGAGCAGATAAACTCAGACCAAACATCCCTATAAATATTAATAATATTTTGCGCATTACAATCCGTTGTGTATAAAATAAGGACAATCCCGGGTATAAAAATGTTGCGTCAAATATACCCATCTTAAGCTTCAATCAACTAAAATTACATCTGTTGTTTCGACCCAAAAGCAAGATCCCCTGCATCGCCCAGGCCTGGAACTATATAACCTTTTGCTGTTAATTCATCATCAATTTCCCCACACCAGATTTTTACATCGGGATGTTCCATTTTTACATATTCAATTCCAACTGTACAAGCTACTGCCGCAACAAAATGTATTTGTGCAGGAGCACCTTCGGCCTTCATATATTGAATCGTCTTAACCAAACTTGCACCGGTTGCCAGCATGGGGTCGGTAATAATTACAATTCTGCCAGTTAACGAGGGGCAACTCATGTATTCCAGGTTAATTTCAAAAGTTCCGTCGCGATGGTGTTTTCTATAAGCCGAAACAAAAGCATTATCAGCTTTGTCAAAATAATTCAGCATGCCATTGTGCATAGGCAAACCTGCCCTTAAAATGGTTGCTAAAACGGGTTGTTCTTTTAACGATTTGCAATTGGAAATGCCAAGCGGCGTTTGAATTTCTTTTTCTTCCCAGGGTAATTCCTGGCTTATTTCGTAAGCAGCAACTTCTGCAATCCTTTCCAGATTACGGCGAAAACGCATGCGGTCGTTTTGAATTTCCACATTTCTTAATTCTCCTACCCAGTTACTCACCAGACTGTGCTGCTCGCTTAAATTAATTACCATATATTACTTACTGTTTCAGGTTGTAAATTGCAGCGCGAAAATTACAGTTAATTTGCCATGTGGCAACTTAAAAATTAAATATAAAATATGATTTACAGGGTAATTGGATTAATGAGTGGCTCCTCCTTAGATGGTTTGGATATTGCTTTTGTTGAATTTGATGAGAGCGGTGGAAAGTGGAGTTTTGAAATTAAGGCTGCTTCCTGCTATCAATACAACGAACCCTGGACAAATTCATTAAAAAATGCCGCCACCCTTAATGCATTTGAGTACCAGTTACTGCACACCCGCTATGGTAAGTATACAGGCGAACAGGTAAATGCTTTTATTGACGAGCATCATTTGCACCACCAGGTGCAACTCATTTCTTCCCATGGCCACACCACTTTTCATGCACCTGCTTTAGCCATGACGGGTCAGTTGGGCGACGGAGCTGCCATAGCTGCCGAAACCGGAATAAATGTAGTGAGTGATTTAAGAGCTTTGGATATAGCTTTTGGTGGGCAAGGTGCCCCCATAGTGCCTATTGGCGAAAAATTATTGTTTGGTAATTATAATATGTTTTTAAACCTGGGTGGTATTGCCAATATTACCGTTAGCGATAACGATAGCTACATAGCTTTTGATGTTTGCGCTGCCAACAAGGTTTTAAATATGTTTGCCCAAAAAGAGAGTAGGGCCTTTGACGAAAATGGATTAATGGCCGCAGGAGGAACTATAAATACCAGCCTGTTAACGCAGCTAAATAACCTTGAATATTTTAAAAGGCCACACCCAAAATCGCTTGACAATAATTTTGGAATAGAAACCATTTTTCCCATTATTGAAACTTTTGGTTTGAGTACTGCTGATGCGTTGCGTACACAGGTAGAGCATATAGTTATGCAGGTGGGTTACCAATGCCAGCATTTTAAAAAAGATAATGAGCCTAAAAAAATATTGGTTACCGGTGGTGGCGCTTTAAACAAGTTTTTAATTAAACGCCTGAGCGAAACATTGTCAGCGTTAAATATTGAAGTCATTATACCGGCTGAGGACATCATAAATTATAAGGAAGCCTTAATTATGGCTTTAATTGGCATATTGCGGTGGCGCGAAGAATACAATGTTTTAAGTACGGCAACAGGCGCCCGCCGTAACAGTATTAATGGCGCAGTTTGGATAGGGCAAGAGGCTTAATTATTTAAAGCGTTAAAGAAAAAGGGTTATGGAGTGTGGCTTCAGCTTTTGTTTATTACTGAATCAGCCGTTGCAGTTTTACCGACTACCCGTGGCTCGCACTCTTGTACTTTTTTAAATTTTATTATTATGAAAGCCCAATGGGAAAAAATGAGT
>JBBSJX010000236.1:0-6573 GCA_038256825.1 Chitinophagales bacterium | reverse complement strand
TATGCTTCAACAGCAGGATTAACCATCAATGCAACTACAGGTGCAGTGGATTTAACAGCAAGCACCGCCGGAACTTACACCGTAACCTATACCATAGCCGCCGCAGGTGGATGTAGCCAATATCAAACAACTGCAAACATTGCTATCACAGCAGCGCCATCAGCAACCATTGCTTACAGTGGTTCACCCTATTGCAAAAGCGGAAGCACTGCCTCTGTTACTCAAACTGGTACTGCAGGCGGTACATACACTTCAACAGCAGGGTTATCAATCAATACTTCAACAGGTGCAGTGGATTTAACAGCAAGCACAGCCGGAACTTACACCGTAACCTATACCATAGCTGCCGCAGGAGGATGTAGCCAGTATCAAACAACCACAACAATTGGAATAACAGCAGCACCATCAGCTATCATTTCTTACAATGGTTCACCCTATTGCAAAAGCGGAAGCACTGCCTCAGTTACGCAAACAGGAACTACGGGTGGTACATACAGTTCAACAGCAGGGTTATCCATCAATGCATCATCAGGTGCAGTGGATTTAACAGCAAGCACAGCCGGATCTTACACCGTAACCTATATCATAGCCGCCGCAGGTGGATGTAGCCAGTATCAAACAACCACAACAATTGGAATAACAGCAGCACCATCAGCCATCATTTCTTACAATGGTTCACCCTATTGCAAAAGCGGAAGCACTGCCTCAGTTACGCAAACAGGAACTACGGGTGGCACATACACCTCAACAGCAGGGCTATCAATCAATGCATCAACAGGAGCAGTAGATATAACGGCAAGCACCGCCGGAACTTATACCGTTACCTATACGGTAGCTGCTGCGGGCAATTGTGCATTGTACAGCACCACCACCAACATTACCGTTACAGCTATACCAACAGCAACGCTTACCTATCCTGATGGCACTTATTGCACAAATGGTAGCGTGGCGTTTGCAAACCTTACTGGTACAACCGGTGGCGTGTATTCTTCTTCCATTGGTTTAAACATTAACGCAGCAACAGGCGACATAAATTTGGCAAGCAGCACACCGGGAACTTATACGGTAACCTACACTGTTGCAGCAGCAGGCGGATGTTCAGTTTATTCAACTACTGCTCCGGTTATTATTGCCAACCCCGGAACATGGCTGGGAACCATTAGCTCAGATTGGTACAATACTGAAAACTGGATATGTAGCGTGGTTCCTGTGGCGTTAACCAACGTTGTCATTCGTGGTGGCCTAACCAATTATCCCGTTATTAATTCAGGCACTGCTGTTGCCAACAACATTACCGTTCAAACCGGAGGTTCAATAACCGTAGGCGGGGCAGCCTTACAAATAGGCGGGGCCATTGCCAATTCCGGAACAATTGATGCTACCAATGGTTCTATTGAAATGAATGGCGCATCGGCACAAGCCATTCCCGCTGCAACATTTAACGGTAATGCAGTTAAAAGCCTTTCTATAAACAATGCTTCAGGGGTTACATTGCAGGGGCCATTGGCTGTTAGCGATGTATTTTCCATACCGGTGGGCACCTTTAACACGGGTGGCTATCTTACCTTATCATCTACCGCATTGGGCACTGCCCGTGTGGCTCCTTTGCCAACAAACGGAGCAGGCGTTGCAACAACTTTTGTTAATGGTGCCGTGTCTGTAGAAAGATTTATTCCCAACCGCAGGGCCTGGCGCCTTGTTACTGCTCCATTGTCAAACACCGGCAATGTGTTTAACTCATGGCAAAATGGTGGCGTAAACGAAGCGGGCAAAGGAACCCTGGTAACAGGCCCCAATGCGAATGCTGCTACTAACGGCCTTGATGCAAGTAATACCAACACTACTACCATGAAGTCATTTAACGCGGCAACGCAAAGTTTCAACAACATGGTTGATACAAGAAATACGCTTCTTTCTAACAACAATGGTAATGCAGATAATATTGGCTACTTTATGTTTATACGTGGCGATAGGGCTCCTCTAAATACCAATACTTTAAACAGTACATCAACAACGTTAACAAGCGCAGGTACGCTGCAAACAGGTAAGCAAACCTTTGCTGCAGCAAGTGGCCTTGGGCAGCTTACCTTAATTGGCAACCCATATCCTTCTCCTGTTGATTTTGACAAGATAGACCGGACTAATATTCTCAAGCGTTTTTATGCCTGGGATCCTCACCTTAACCAGGTAGGCGGTTACGTTGTTATTGACGATTTTGACGGCGACGGAATATTTTCAAAATCAGTCCCTGCAAGCCAACAGGACAAGAATATTCAATCCGGCCAGGCGTTTTTTGTGGTAACCGAAACAGCAGGTTCGGCATCCATGACCTTTTACGAAAGCAGCAAAAGTACAACCGTAACGAATGCAGCTTTCCGTTCAAACAGTAAACCCAGCACCTTTGATGCTACTTTGAATTTGCTGGCCGCCGATGGATCGGTTACTGTGGCGGACGCTGTAATTGCAGAATTCAAGGATACCTACAGCGAAGCAATAAACATACAGGATGCAATTAAGTTTAGCAATGTAAACGAAACAGTAAGCCTTATGCGCTATGGCAATTCCCTTGCCATTGAAAGAAGGCCTTACCTGACCGCAAGCGATACCCTGTACCTGCGTTTGGCTAAAACCACCCCCCGCAAATACCAGTTTGTATTTAATATGAACAATGTAGATGCACCCGGCTTGTATGCCATACTGGAAGATAAGTTTACCGGCATTGCTACACCGTTAAACATAGAAGGATCAACAACTTTCAATTTTACCATTACTACTGCTGCGGCAAGTATAAATGGCGACAGGTTCCGTATTGTATTTAAACAAACCAGTATTTTGCCGGTTACCTACACCAACATAACGGCACGCCAAAAAGCAGCAGACATTGAAGTTAGCTGGACTGTCAAGGATCAGGTTAACTTAGCCCGTTACGACGTGGAGAAGAGTACTGATGGACTACACTTTACAAAAGTAAATGAGCAGAAAGTGGCAGCAGGCGGCACGGCCAATTACAACTGGTTGGATGTTCATGCTGTACCGGGCGATAACTATTACCGCATCCGCAATGTAGATAAAGATGGTGCTTACACGTATAGCACAGTGGTAAAAGTTACCATAGAAACAGGCAAAGGAAAGGTTGTGGTTTATCCAAACCCTGTTACCGATGGCACAGTAAGGTTACAAATGAGCGGCTTACCTGCAGGCAGGTACACTACCCGTTTAGTGAGCCCGGCAGGCCAGGTAGTTCAGGTAAAAGACCTCAATCATGCAGGAGCCTTCAGCCAACAGGCAATACTGCTACCCACTCGTATTTCAAAAGGAATGTACATCTTATATGTAGAAAGAAATGGGGAGAAATTGCATAATATAAAAGTTATGATACAATAAAAGTTCCCAAGTAAAACGCCCCGGACCACCAATTTTGTCCGGGGCGTTTTACATATATACCATGCACCTTTCCTATTTGCTCGACCTATTAAAACCATGGGTTATGGCCTTTATTAAAACAGTGCAAACAAAATTCAAAATCAACTAAAATGGTTCAACAAAATTATAGTTGTTTAAAAAGATCAGGATAATCTGTTATTACTCCATCCATACTTTTCTCCTTCAGGTCTTTTATTTGCTGCAACGTGTTATCCGTCCATCAAATAACTTTTGTGACAGGCGTTTGCCAGCTCTGGGTCTACCGAATAATAACCTCACCATAACTACTTGAATCGTTAGATTTTAATTTTCTTTATACCTTTAACCTTACCATCGTTTGCCTGAAATCAAGTGATTATTGCAGGTTCTATTTTTTAATTGCATTCTTTAATTTTTCCAACTATGATAAGATTGCATCATTCTATTTTGTTGTTTTGCCTTTTCACATCTCTTACAAATTGTAATGGACAAATTAATAAAGTCCAAAAGGAAAAAACGGTTACTCCAACGGTAAAACCTAACCTGGCAGGCGGAGGTTGTGACGGTTGTGAGTTAATGTATATTGGAATGCCTTCTGATATTAAAGCCAAAGACACCAGTGCCGGATGGTTTGAAGATGGTCAAAAACTTTTAATAACCGGTACAGTAATGCATGCTGACGGTAAAACGCCTGCTTCAAACGTGGTTATTTATTATTGGCAAACTGATAGTAAGGGATATTACTCACCCAATAACCAAATGGATGATAAAGCCAGGCGGCATGGCCATATTCGCGGGTGGGTAAAAACGGATAAAAATGGTAAGTATAGTATTTACTCCATCCGACCGGCTCCTTATCCCAACAACGATATTCCTGCGCACATTCACACCTCAATAAAAGAACCGGAAATAAACAATGAATATTATATTGATGAGTTTGTTTTTGACGATGATAAACTTTTAACAGGTGCCAAAAGAAAGGCTCTTGAAAACAGGGGCGGAAGCGGGATTTTAAGGGTTTTAATTTCGGACAGTTTGCAAATTGCAGAACATAACATCATTCTTGGATTAAATATTCCAAACTATCCCCAAACAAAAGTATTTTCAAAGCAGTCAGGTCTTGCTATAGGTGAAGACAATCCCTCGTTTACTCCTTACCATGCATGGGGACCTGATAAAGGAACCCGCACTTGCCCTGTTTGTAAATATGGCCGCTATCACGGAATTATTTTATTTATTGGTAACAATCCTAACTGGGCGGATATTAAAAAATGGCTCGCTTTTCTCGATAATGAAAGCTTAATGAGAAAAAGTTATTTGAAGGCATATTTTGTTTATGGAAATGAAAAAGAATTTAATAAAAACGAACGTGAGAAAGAATTGGAAAATGTTGGCAATGCTTTACACCTCCAAAACGTGGCTTTAACTCTTGTACCTTCATTAACCGATAAAGAAAGCGAAGTATACCTGAATAAAATAAATCCATCGGTTGAAAATACTTTTATTATTTACCGGCATAGTTCCATCATCGATAAATATATTAATCTGAAAGCAACTCCTGAAAACTTTCAATTAATTTCAAAAACATTAAATGATACCAAAGGTGTCTTTTTTAATTTACCAGAGCCATTTCACAACTAAAAAAAATATATTAAATTTTACTATTCTCATCAGCCACACCCCAATAATGTATTTTTTTTAGGTTACCAGCTTTAGTAAACTATTCAACATCGTTGTGTCACTCACTTGTACTTTTTTCTCATCAGGCAACAACCAAATCAGTACATAATATAAATTAAAACGTAAAAATTATGGAACAACAACTGCAAGAAATTCGTGATCAGCAAAAAGCCTCGTGGAATAAATTTTCGCCCGGTTGGAAAAAATGGGACGACCTGATGATGGACTTTTTAAAACCCACGGGTAACAAAATTATTCGCATGCTAAAAATAAAGCATACCGATGTGGTGCTTGATATTGCCTCCGGCACGGGCGAACCGGGTTTGTCCATTGCAACTATGGTAACAAACGGCAAAGTAATACTTACCGATTTATCGGAAGATATGCTGGAAGTTGCCAGGGAACATGCAGCAAAAAAAGGAATAACAAATATTGAAACCCGGGTTTGCGATGTAAGCGAACTTCCTTTTGATGATAACACCTTTGATGCAATCAGTTGCCGTTTTGGTTTTATGTTTTTTCCCGATATGCAAATGGCCACCAACGAAATGGCCCGCGTATTAAAGCCCGGTGGCCGTATAGCAACCTCGGTTTGGAATATACCTGAAAAAAATTTTTGGGTAACTGCCATTGGCGGTGCCATCAACAGGAATATGCAGCTACCACCACCGCCACCCGATGCTCCCGGAATTTTTCGTTGTGCACAAAGCGGGTTGGTACAAGGGTTATTTAAAAATGCAGATTTAAAAAACACTTCCGAAACGGAAGTAAACGGCGTGATGAATGTTGGCACCACCGACGTTTATTGGAACATGATGACTGATGTAGCAGCACCATTTGTATCGGCACTTAGTAAAGCAGATGATGCAATGAAAACGAAAATTAAAAAAGAAGTTTACGAAGCTGTAGAGCAAAAATTTGGCAACGGGCCGGTTAAATTTGATACCAGTTCGTTGGTGATTTATGGTGAGAAGTAAATACAATTTAAAATAAATAAAACGGGCCTTTTATCTTTATGAAAGGCCCTTTTGTATAATACTACTATTAAAATTTAAGCATTTTGTTTTCTTACATATTTTGTAAGTATTACAATTAACTGCCCTTCTATTTTTCCTTCAATCTGCTCTATATTATCTGGCACCAAACGAATGTTTTTAACCAGCGTACCCACCTTTGCATTAACACTGGCACCTTTTACATTTAGCGATTGGGTAAGTAAAATTGTATCACCTGTTGCAAGTACATTTCCATTAGCATCTTTATGCAACTCAACCGCGCCATCATTCTCATGATCGCCACTGGCTTTTGCCCACGCCAGGTTATCTTCATCCAGGTATAACATATCTAAACTATCGGCAGCCCAACTGTTACTGCGTAACCTGTTTAACATTCGCCAGGCTACCACCTGCACACCCGGCACCTCGCTCCACATGCTGGTAGTTAAACATTTCCAATGTTCATTGTCCAGCTCCTCTTTTTTCTCTACCTGTG
>JBBSJX010000235.1:0-6581 GCA_038256825.1 Chitinophagales bacterium | reverse complement strand
GTCAACGTGTATATCTGTATTATTTGCTTTTGCAACAAAGCAGGTATTTTCAGCAGCGGACTGATTGTTTACAGAAATTATTTCGAGATGCGCGGTACTGTCAAGCAGTTTTGCCAGATAGATATCGCCATTGAGTTGAAATTCGCCTGTTTTTAAAAAGGAACTTCTTTTATATGCCGATGCGTGGGACCAGGCAGGCAAAATTGCTCATTTCATTATTGGCAAACTATCGGAAGCTTTTAATGAATATGTGCGAAACAATTGCAGTTATGATGAGATGAAACACATTATAAATGGGGTGATCGATAACATTTCGCAGCCTGATTATCACCCGCTCTTTGATGATGAATTTATTTTAGATAATAAAGCATTTGTCCAAAAATTAAAGGCATCGCTTTCTGATAAATTTAAACGCATCAAATCTATTTGTGCAAAAGAGGGGAGGATTTTTGATGTGGATGAGTTGGAAGAACATATTGAAACAGGGGTTAAAAGTGGGCTGTATCTTTATTTGCGTAGCATAATGAATAAAATATCGTTAGGAAATTTGCAGGTGCCTATTGAAAAAGCCACGGCAAACTGGTATTTTGTAAGGGAGTTTTGTTATGCTTCCATGTTTAGGTTTAACCGTAAAAAAGAATTTAATATTCCATATGGAGGGATAGCGTACAACAGGAAAAATTTCAGGCTTAAAGCAGTAAATATATTTGCGCCCGGTGTAAAAAAATTATTCAGCAACGCAAGTTTTTACAATCTTGATTTTGAAAAATTTTTATCTAAAACAAAACCGGGTATAAATGATTTTATTTTTTTAGATCCACCTTACGATAGCGAGTTTTCGGAGTATGATCAAAACGCTTTTACAAAAACCGACCAGGAGCGTTTGCGTGATTGTTTAGTAAAGAGTAAAGCCAAATGGATGTTGGTTATTAAAGAAACTGATTTTATACGGTCGTTGTACACCTTACCGGGCATACGGTTTATAGAGTTTGATAAAACTTACACCTACAATGTACGGGGGCGCAACAACAGGGATACCACGCATTTAATAATAGTTAATTACCAAACATAAATAGGCGCCATGGCATATGTTGAAAAAGCTAAGTTTGTTTTCGACTGCACTGTTTGCCATACGCCCTGTAACGGGCAGAGTAAAGGCGTTTATTTATTTAATAACGATGCTGCCTTTTCCGAGCACTATGAACAACTGATCATTCAACGCATTAACCGGTATCCAAATTATTGTGCAACAAAAAGTGTTGAAAACGGCTATCCCGATATTACCATAAAAACCAACGATGGTGAGGTTTACCGCTATCTTGAAGTGAAGGTGCAGCAGCGCACATTTATGAGCATTCAAAAACATTTACCGGCCAGCCAATTGCTACCATCCGAAACCGTGGCTTTAAACCTAAGCGACTTGTTACGTTATTTTGAAATTGAAGAACAAACCGGTATTGCCACCTGCATTACCTGGGTTTTATTAAATCGTCCGTGCATACTAAATGGTGATCAGCCATTGTTTTTTTACCAGAAAATAAGCAACCTCAAAAGCATTTTTAGCAAAGAGCACCTAAAGCGAAAATTCACCAGAAAATCGGGTGAGGGCGATGTAGTAGAAGGATTACATAAAGGGGTTACAGTAAATTATCACTTTAGCTTAAAGGAACTTTTGGTGTGGAAGTTTTAATTTGAAATATTTTTAGGTTACCGGCATTTGTAAAAATAGAAGCAGCCGTTGCGACGCTCCTTTCAACAGTTTTGCTTGTGGCATCTTTTTTAATTAAGATCATTTGCTTTTTAAATTAGCAATCATTGGTTTACAACTTTAAAACAATACTTTCAATAAAAACGCGTTTTTCAGATGCATTAATTTAATTATCAACTCTACTATGTTTAATATAAAAAGGTTTATAAGTTTTATGGTATTTTTTTGTTTAAGTGTAGCAGGTTTTTGTAGCGATAGCAGTTATTATAATATCAAAAAAAACATCGCCTTTGTTACCGTTGGTGGAAAGGAGAACCGGGGCTCTGTAAATTTTGAACACGTGTTTACGGCTGGTAAAAAATGGTATTGGAGTTATAGCGTGGGCGTTCAACCTTTTAACCTGCCTGATAAATTTTCAGTGCCATTGTCGCTTAACACCTTTACGGCAGGCTCCCGCCATCATTTTGAAGCAGACTTTACAGCTACCTTTTATATGGATAAATATCATCCCTACGATGGTGGCTTTAAGGATGATTTTAATAAGCAGCTATACCTGAGCCCCTTTGCCTGTTACCGGTTTCAGCAAAATAGTGGGCTTGTATTTAAAGCTGGTGTTGGTCCGCAGTTACTGCTCGATCCTCCTTCGGATAATATACTGCGCTTTAAAACCAAATTGATAGGTCCCACCTTTTTTGGTAGCCTGGGTATAAGCTTTTAACCAGGTTAAACTTTGAACTTTAATAATGCCGGTTGGTTTATTTCAAAGGATTTGATAGTGGTTGTTGCTAAAAGGTTTGCAGTACAAGAGTGCGACGCAACGATGTTGCCCAGGTTACAAATACCGGGTCCAAAATATTATTTTTTCCATTTTTTAAACCTTTGGCTGATGGGCAATCTTTTAGGTTTCTTTTGCTCCATTCCAATTAAAAAACCATAAGGTTTCAGGCCTTCAACATTATCGCAAATAATTTTTACAATGCCCAGCAATGGAATAGCCAGTATCATACCGGGTATGCCCCAAACCATTTCGCCAATAACTAAAACTAAAATGGTAAACAGCGGGTTTATATTTACTTCGGCACCAACCACCAAAGGTTCTATTATGTACGATTGAATAAATTGAACCAGGGCATAGGTAATTAAAACGCCAATCACCATACCACTGCCGCCACCCTGCGATATTACCATAAGTAAGGTTAGGGCTGTACCGGTAAGATTTCCTACAAAAGGTATGATTTCGAGAATGCCACAGAGCACAGCAAAAAACAAGGCGCTTTTAACGCCTACAATCGAAAAGCCTATCCCGTACATAACCCACAACATTACAATCATGGTTCCCAAACCCGTTAGGTATTTTTGCGCAACCATACTGCTTTCCTGTATAATATTTTCTGTATTTTCTTTTTGTGCTGCAGGAGCAAGTTTTAAAATAAAATTTTTAATATGACCCCTGAAATAAAGAAACAGGAAAAGGTAAACCAAAACCAGTATGAAGTTTATCAATATACCCGTAAATGAACTTACAAATCCTATAAAAAACTTGCTGCTTCCGGTACCTGCTTTCGCGGTTTGTTCCTCTATTATTTCGCGCTGTTTGTAGGTAGATATGCCCAGGTTTTTATTAATGGTTTTCATAACTGAATCCATTGCCGTTTTAAGGTGGGCTTCAATTTTAGAAGCATCTTCGGCTATGCCCGACATTTGCCATGATAAAAGGTAAATGATGCCGCTTAAAAGGGCCAGCAATAAAATTATAATTATTAAAGCCGCCCATCCTTTGCCAACTTTTCGTTTTTCAATTTTTTTTGTTATTGGTAAAAACAACATGGCAAGCAACCCGGCAATGGTTACCGGCACCAAAAAGCTTTTTGTATAATACAAGCCGCTAAATAACAGGAAAGCAAACAGTAAAACCTGGATGGATTTATGTAATGGGGGAACTTGCATGTCCTAAAAATAAAAATAACTGTACCAATACAAGCGATACGTTTTAGTTAACGCCTGCATCGCCTTTATAACTAACCCTGCATAATTAAAGACCAGGTTGGCATCACACTAAAATAATGATGCTTTAGCTCTCCTTATCTTTGCAAGGTTTAAAAAACATTGCTTGTAATTTTTATTTAAAAATTTTATATGAATAAAAGAGAAGTCTATATCATTTCGGCGGTACGTACCCCTATAGGAAGTTTTGGGGGATCGTTAAAAGGACTTACTGCTACCCAACTGGGTGCAGCAGCTATTGATGGCGCAGTAAAACGTGCAGGATTGGATCCTCAATTAGTTGATGAGTTATTTATGGGTTGTGTAATACAGGCAAACCTGGGCCAGGCGCCTGCCCGGCAAGCTTGCAAAATTTCGGGATTACCCGATAGCGTTATTTGCACAACAGTTAATAAGGTTTGTGCCAGTGGTATGAAGTCGGTTGCATTGGGTGCGGCCAGTATTGCTTTGGGCGATGCGGATATAGTGGTTGCCGGTGGCATGGAAAGCATGAGTAATGTTCCTTTTTATGCAGACATACGCTGGGGTAATAAATATGGCAATCTGCCAATGATTGATGGTCTGGCAAAGGATGGTTTGACGGATGTGTATGATGGCCTTGCTATGGGTAACGCGGCAGATATGTGTGCAAGCGAGTGTGGCATTAGTCGCGAAGAGCAGGATGAATTTGCTATTGAAAGTTATAAGCGCAGCCAGGCAGCCTGGAATAATGGAAATTTTGATGCGGAAGTTATACCCGTTAAAATTCCCCAGCGAAAAGGGGATGCTATTGAAGTTACCAAAGACGATGAGCCTTTTGCTGTAAAGTTTGATAAAATTGCCGGTTTGCGTCCTGCATTTTCAAAAGAGGGAACGGTTACTGCGGCCAATGCTTCTACCATGAACGATGGCGCCGCAGCCCTGGTTTTGATGAGTAAAGAAAAGGCCGACGAACTGGGCTTAAAACCTATAGCAAAAATCATCAGTTATGCCGATGCGGCGCAGGAGCCTAAATGGTTTACTACCACCCCATCGCTTGCCGTGCCTAAAGCAATTAAAAAGGCTGGTTTAACCATGGAAGATATAAGCTTTTTTGAATTGAACGAAGCCTTTGCAGTTGTAGGAATTGAAAACACCAGGCGTATGAAACTGGATCCCGAAAAAGTAAATGTGCATGGTGGGGCCGTAAGTCTTGGTCATCCATTGGGTTGCAGCGGAGCACGCATACTGGTATCGTTAATCAGCATTTTACAACAGCGCGATGGCCGGTACGGTGCCGCAGGTATTTGTAATGGTGGTGGTGGTGCCGGCGCAATGGTTATTGAAAAATTATAAAGCTATTGTACTTGGGTTTTTTAAATATTCCAGCAATAATTTTCTTAGCAACATTGTTGCAGCTTTACCAACCTTCGGCGGTTTGTAATCACTTAATCTTTTGTACCACTGGCAAAAGCAGGTTTTATAGAATATGCAAAACGAAATAAAATTAATACAATTACGGGTTCTTAAAACAGGGCACCCAAACAAGCAAGAAAATAATATTGCAGATAGAGAACTGGTGGCTCGTTTGAGCCGCCAGACTTTTTATGATACTTATTGCAAAGAGAATTCGGAAGAAAACATGGCGATGTACTTAGAATCCAATTTTAATAATAAGGCCATTGAACTTGAACTAAGCGACCCTAAAAACACCTTTATTATTGCTGAAGAAAATGATATTGCACTAGGTTATGCAAAGTTGCACAATGGGCATCCAGGTTATGAACCTATGGATGGGTCGGCAATGGAGATCAGCAGGATTTACGTGGTGCAAAATTTTATTGGCAAGGGTGTTGGTAAAGCATTGGTGGAACAATGTATTGAAATCTCCAAAAAACAGCACAAAAAAAGTATATGGCTGGGTGTATGGAAACAAAACAGCCGGGCGATTAAATTTTATAAAAACTTTGGATTTTTGGTTTTTAGTACACAGGTGTTTATGTTGGGTAACGATGCCCAGGAGGATTATTTAATGAAAAGGGAAATCTGATTATTTATACATTTAAACAATAAGTAAGTAATGAAGACAAGAATAAAAATATGCTGTATAGCAACGGTAGAAGAGGCCCGGATGGCTGTTCATTATGGTGCGGATGCTTTAGGTTTAGTAGGCAAAATGCCCAGCGGCCCCGTAAAAGATGATCTGATTGCGGAAATTTCCTCCATTATTCCACCACCCATTGCTACGTTTTTATTAACCAGTGAGCAATCAGCTACAGAGATAATAAACCATGTTAAACGTGCCGGGATAAATACCATACAAATAGTTGATGAGCTAACTACAGGAACTTACGAGGATATAAGAAATGCGCTTCCCAGCCTGAAAATTGTGCAGGTAATTCATGTACAGGATGAAAACAGCATTGGTGAAGCAATATTGGCCTCCACCTTTGTGGATGCTATTTTGCTGGATAGCGGTAATCCTAAAGCCACCCTTAAAACTTTGGGTGGAACCGGTAATACCCACAACTGGAACATTAGTAGCGAACTGGTAAAATCCGTAAATGTTCCCGTGTTTTTGGCCGGTGGTTTAAATGCAAATAATGTTAGGGAAGCAATTAATATAGTAAAACCTTTTGGTGTTGATATATGTACTGGAGTACGAACCTCTGGCCATCTTGACCCTTTAAAATTAGCTGCTTTTGTTGCTGCTGTTTGGTCGTGCGGTATTCACCAGGATTAAGAATTACACTTGCTGATTAAGGTAAAGTTGATGTTGTAAATGTAGTAAAGTTTTGCCGTTGAAGTGTGCGACCGCCGGTTGTCGGTCAGGCAGCAACAATGCTTCCCAACAATAGAAAGTTGTTTACCCAACTATATTATAAATACCTTTCTTTTATAATGTTAATAT
>JBBSJX010000234.1:0-6583 GCA_038256825.1 Chitinophagales bacterium | reverse complement strand
GCAGCAAACCGGGTTTAAAAATTATTATTTTTCGGGCAGCACCATTATTCATTTTAAAGGAGAAAGCACTAAAAAAGGCAGCCTGAATTATGTAAAAATGTTTTACCAGGCCATGAGCATTTTTGTAAAAAAGCACTATGGCGGCGGTAAGGCTTCGCTGTTTGGTTTTTTAATTCAATTAGCCATTTGGCTGCGGGCCAGCTTATCAGCATTTAAGGGTGTGGTACAAAAAGCAGGCTTGCCACTTGTTGATGCATTGGTAATTTATGGGTCTTTTCAATTGGTAAATATTTTTTGGGTAAAGCTGGTAAGGCAGGGCCAGCCTTTTATAGCCAGTATGGTAAACATTGCCTTCCCTGTTTTTACAATGCTGTTTGTTTTTGCGGCTTATATGGCCGGCATGTACGATAGAAAATACAAACCATCACAGGCTTTTTATGCTGCACTTTTGGCCATTGTAGTAATGCTTGCCGGTTATTCGCTTTTACCCGAAAACTTTCGTTTTTCGCGTGGTGTTATATTATTTAGTGGGGTGCTGGCAACTTTGCTGATTGTATTATTTCGCTGGTTGTTATTGCGATTGAATGTTGTAGACGATCATGAAGAAGAAACTAAACATGAGCAATCATTAATTATTGGCACTTTAGCTGAATTTGAACAGGTAAGCAAACTATTAGCTAAAGCAGGCGTAGAAAAAAGAATATTGGGCAGGATTGCTGTTAACGATTATAAAGAGAATACCCTCGCTTCGCTTGAAAACCTGGACGAATTGCTGAAAAGCCTGCGAATACGGGAGGTGATTTTTTGCGAAGGCCACCTTTCATATAAAACGATTATTAGCCAAATTCAACATTTACCTGGGCACATTAATGTACGGTTTCATTCAAAAAATACCTTGAGTATTGTTGGCAGCGATTCAAAAGATGGATTGGGAGAATCGGTTTCGCACGATGGGTTTTACGAACTGGGCCTTCCGGTACAAAAAAGAAGAAAACGAATAATTGATATTACCATGGCTCTTGTCATAATTGCAACTTTTCCTTTACATGCAATCCTGAGTGGGCCGCAAATAATTTATCGTGCCGTGTTGGTGTTGATTGGCAAAAACACCTGGATTGGTTATGCTCACCACACCAATAAATTACCCCACCTGCGGCCCGGTCTTTTAGCAACAAACGGCTATTTAATAAATGCCCAATCTCCATTTAAAGAGGCAAGCCAAATAAAAATTGATGAATGGTATGCCCGTAATTACCATTGGGTGCAAGATGTAAAGCTGGTAATAAGCAATTATAAAAAGTTGGGTAGCAACAAATAAAAAGCTTTTGGCATAAACTTGCTATCTTATTCAAAAACCAGTTTATTTACTTTACTGTAGTTTCGTCCTTATTTAAACATACCTGCATTACATGCCGTTATTCGATTTAAAATTACCGGATTCCCTTGCCAGGGCCTTGCACCTTCCCGAAAATACCATCAGGAGGCAGCAACTGAAAGTTTTAAAAAAACTGCTGCGAAAAGCCCGGTTTACCGAGTTTGGCCAGCAATATAATTTCGACGAAATTTTAATGGGTAACCATGTAGGAAAAAAATTCCAGGAACTGGTTCCCGTTTTTGATTACAACAAAATACACAATCAATGGTGGCATAAATCGCTTGAAGGCAAGGCTGATGTTTGCTGGCCTGGCAAAATAAAATATTACGCCTTAAGCAGTGGAACTAGTGAAGCTGCCAGTAAATATATTCCCGTTACAACCGATTTATTGAGGGGCAACCGCATTGTAATGCTTAAGCAATTATTTACGCTGCGTAATTATGAGCATATACCTGTAAAATCGCTTAGTAAAGGATGGCTAACTATTGGCGGCAGTACCGATTTGCAAAAAGAAGAGGGTTATTATGCCGGCGACCTTAGTGGGATTATACAGAAAAGAGCCCCTTTTTGGTTTCAGCCTTTTTATAAGCCCGGTAAAAGAATTGCACGGGAGAAAGACTGGGAAAAGAAAATTGATGAAATTGTTGAAAAGGCTCCCAATTGGGATATTAGTTTTTTGGTTGGGGTGCCCGCCTGGATTCAGTTGGTTGTTGAGCGGATAATTGAGCGCCATAAATTAAAAACCATTCATGATATATGGCCCAACCTGGCTTTTTTTGTACATGGCGGTGTAGCTTTTGAACCTTATAAAAAAGGTTTTGAAAAATTTTTGGCAAAACCGCTTATTTATATTGAAACCTATTTGGCCAGTGAAGGCTTTATTGCTTACCAGGACAGGCAATACAACCGGGGAATGCGACTGGTAACCAATGTGCATATTTTTCACGAGTTCATTCCATTTAACGAAAAAAACTTTGATGCGGATGGAAACGTGGTTGACCATCCCGAAACCCTGATGTTGCACGAGGTTCAGGAAGGAAAAGAATATGCTTTATTATTAAGTACCAGTGCAGGCACCTGGCGCTACCTTATTGGCGATACTATAAAATTTGTTGACAGGCTAAGGGCCGAAATAGTAATTACAGGTAGAACCAAACATTTTTTAAGCCTTGTAGGCGAACACCTGAGCGTTGACAATATGAACAAAGCGGTACAAATGGCTGGTAAAGATTTAAATATTTCTATCCCGGAGTTTACTGTAGCGGGCATACCTTATGGAAACTTTTTTGCCCACCATTGGTATGTGGCCTGTAACGATGCTGTTGATAAAGAATTGCTGAGTTCAACCATCGATCAAAAGTTGAAGGAACTAAATGACGACTATGCTGTAGAAAGAAAAAGTGCTTTAAAGGAGTTGTTTATGGATGTTTTAACCGAAGAACATTTTATGAAATTTATGCGGCAAAAAGGTAAACTGGGCGGCCAGCATAAATTTCCCCGTGTTTTAAAAGGAAAAATGCTGGAAGATTGGAAGCAATTTTTAAAAGAGGAGCAATAAATCGGGCAAAGGAAAGTAATAACCTAAAATTATTTAATGATTGCGGCTATATTAAAAGGATTGGCATTGGCCCTTATGTTAACTATTTCGGTAGGGCCCGTTATGTTTTCTATATTAAAACAAAGCATTACCAATGGGCACAAAGGTGGGGTCGCCTTTATTGCAGGAGTTTCCATAAGCGATATTGCCCTTGTTGTTATCAGCAACCTGTTTACGGTTTTTTTTGAAGGAATGCTATTATATAAAGTGGAGATTGGTATTGGAGGCAGCATTTTATTAATTGCCCTGGGGGTGTATGTAACCTTTTTTAAAAAAATTGTGGTAAATGAGGGTGGAACCCAGGTGGTGCTCATGCGAAAGCGGGATTATGCCAAAATTTTTGCTTCCGGATTTTTTATGAATACGCTCAACCCTGGGGTTATTGGTTTTTGGCTGCTCACCTCCACATCGTTGCTTACGCAATCGCTGGAGTACCGGTTAGTGGTTTTCATTACCTGCCTGGTGGTAGTTTTAGCCCTGGATTTTGCCAAAGTAATGCTTGCCGGCCGCATTCGGTCTAAATTAACCCCGCACAATATTCACATTATTAACCGTATAAGCGGGTTAATATTAATAGGTTTTGGTGTGGCCCTCATTTGGGGCATCCTGGCTTTTGGGGGGTAATAATAAGTGTGTTTAAACCGTAATAACCAATAAAGTTTTTTTGGTAACAAGCTTTTGTTTTTCAATTAATCTTTCGTTGCGTCGCACACTTGTACTACTCAATTTACAAGCATCAATAAAGAGAGAATTCAGATACATCCAATTTTTACATTTTCAGGCATGATTTAATGTAGAAACCAATACAACACAGTTGAATACCGCAACAGCAAAATAATAACAGTTATAAGTATGATCAGGCATGTAAAAAAAGGGATTAAAAAAGTTTGGGCAACCGCAACATTGCTTTCGCTTGAGATACTCGTAGTACTTATTGCTTTTTTTGTTGCCTTATTTGGATTTGTATTTTTAGCCCGGATGATTTTTTTAGAAAACCGGCAAAATATTGATGAAAGTGTTTTTGCCTACTTAGCACGACATGTTAATAATGTAAACAATAATGTAATGCAGTTCTTCTCCTTTTTAGGAACGCATTATTTTCTAATTCCTGCTAACCTGCTGTTGGTATTGTATTTTCTTTTTATTAAAAAATACCGTTGGTATTCAATTAAAATTCCGGTTATAGCCCTCAGCAGTATGCTTCTTATGTTTTTTCTGAAACAAATTTTTGGTCGAAATCGCCCCTTGATGCCTTTGTTATACGAGGCAAAGGGCCTAAGTTTTCCTAGCGGACATGCCATGGTAAGCATTACTTTTTATGGTTTACTTATTTACATCGTTTGGGAAAACGTTGCCAACAAGTGGATCAAAGGTTTAATTATGACCTCTCTGTTTTTACTCATACTTTTTATAGGGTTAAGCCGGGTTTATTTAAGGGTACATTTTGCCAGTGATGTTTTAGCCGGCTTTTGTTTGGGTTTAATGTGGCTCATTCTTTCGCTCTGGATTTTAAATTTTATGGAACGAATTAGCAAAAAAGAAGTGGATATGTTGGTGGAAAAAGAGGAGAGTTAGCTTTGGAGTATTTGCTTCAAACAAAACTTAAGTTCAACAAAATATTGGTTCAACAAAATATGTTATTGTTTACCTTTTGAATCTATATCTAATACCCCAACTACCCCTAAGAATATTTTCATCGCCAACAATAGGGGATAGTTCAATATGAAAACCAAATTGTTTTGTTGTTAATGGATATATATTTAAACCAATTGGAAGGACTAGTTCACTTAAGCCGTTCGTTCATGCCCCAAGTCCGGCATAAAATTCATAATCTTCTTTTTTAAGTATGTCATAAGTAATTATTCCCTCAACAGAAATGGCGTCAAAATAATTATCAGTTCCCACTCTTAATTCAGGCCTTATCTTATTTTTAATCTCATAATTAAATCCGATAAAAGGTAAATTAGATTGATGAAAACTTATACCTAATTGTCCAAATGCAATAGTTGGTAAGGCAGTTAATAGCGTTATTATAATTTTTATCATATTTAAGTTTACATGTAGAAAGGCAAATTAACAACAATATTTCTATAGCATAGTACTGTTAGATTTTCGGTAGGCACAACTATCAAATACCGCGGAGTCTCTCTCCTGTTTTGTTAATAATTCCAGGCAGATAAATGAGCATTAAACTCTCAAGGCTTAATATTTGTATATAATGATCTGCATTATTTATCATTCAAAAAAATACCATTATATGCAAAACGTTAACGACGAAAAAAAGCCCGAAAATCCATCAAAAGATCAGCAGGAGAAAAGTGATCCCCAACTTACAGAACTCAGGGGTTTTGTTGACCCGGAAGAAGACCTGGAACCTACTTTGCAAGACGGTACAAAAGCCCCGGATAAAGATGAATAATTGAAATAGCGGTTCAACGTACTTTGTATTCTTTCGGGGTGTTCCGAAAGAATTTGAACAAGTCAGGCACTTTTGTAAAACTGGACAGGAATATTGGAATTGCGTTCCTTGCAACCGTGCCTGACCTGGTACGTTGATTAACTATCACCTTATTTTAATAAAGTATCATTTAAAATTCTTCATTAAAAACGAAATCTATAACACTGGCAGCATGATGAATTTAATTTGTTGAATTGTCAATCGTCTATTTATATTCTGTGGGTGGCTCAATTGTCGCTTTTAATTTATTGCTGAATAACACCTCATGGTTTGCCTTAATGTTAATATGAAAGCTTTCTGGTAACCTGGCCCAGTCAAACAATTCAACCACTATGGGTATATTACTATGTTGAATTTTTTCCTTTAAGGTGATTATAATATCTATGGGTAATTTCCGGTCATCATGGCTTCCCAAAACTAAATCTAAATCACTACCATCGTGCGCCGTACCATCCACCCGGCTGCCATATGCCCATACCTCAAATTCGGTATCAACTGATGAAAATATTTTTAAAAGATTTTCTTTGTCCTTATTCCTTATCAGCATCGGTTTTTTGTTTTATAATTTGTGCCAATGCAGCAGCATCCTTTATAAATTGAGGCAATATGGTTAAGGTTTCTTCGGCAAAATTTACTCCGTAATCATGGGCGGTGTTATCGCGGTTGTCTCTGTATTCCAGCCACCGTTCACAGGTTTCAGCAGTTAATATACTTCGTAATACACCTTGCCTGAAAACATCTTTAAAAACCAGTTTATCAACTTCCCTGGATGAATGAAAGTATGGCTTTAGCACCTTTCGAAGCAGTTTTCCACTTTGTTCCAAAATAATTTCAAATTCTTTTATACAGGCAGAACGATACATATCATAATCAATATTTTCAGGATTTGATTGTAATAATAATGCATGAGCTTTTTCCAGCGTTTTAATGCAGCGTTCGTGGTATGCGGTATCAATAATCATAGCTTATATTCTGCTTCAATATTTTAATATTTGCGACCATGAAGATACTTAAACCAAATTATTCAAACATACAAGGTGTGGTTCCATGCTGACGTGATTTGCCGTTGAAAGGTCGAAATCCTATTGAAAATAGTTGACTGTTCAGGATGGAGTGTCGGCAAAAGATCAGCTTGTTTTAGAATCAGGCGTTT
>JBBSJX010000233.1:0-6647 GCA_038256825.1 Chitinophagales bacterium | reverse complement strand
ATAACGCATGTTGCTTTAATAATGGCTTATGTAAAATAACCTACGATAGCAATTATACGGTATTTTACCTGGGATGTTCAAATTTAGAGGTATTGATAATGTTTACCATTTACAATATTTTCGGACATTGTCTCCAGGCTAAAGCCTCTAAAGGATCTATTTTATTCACACGATTTCCACTGTTTTGATAATATAGCTGAAAAAGCAGTAAAAATTAAAATTTAAATGGTTTTACCCTAGGAATATTAACTAAAGGTTATGTACCTTAAGTGCTTAATATAAAAACTATAAAAATTTAAAAATTATGGCAAAAGCAGCAAAAAAAGCAGCAACAAAACCGGCAGCGCCAGCGCCAAAAAAAGCAGCAGCAAAACCGGTAGCCAAACCCGTTAAAAAAGCCGCTGCCCCTGCAAAAAAAGCAGCACCCGCTAAAAAGGCAGCGCCAGCACCTGCAAAAAAAGCTGCTGCAAAACCAGTAAAGAAAGCTGCAGCAAAAAAATCAGCCGCTAATTCTAACTCTGGCTTTATGGCTCCCCTTACGGTTAGCCCGGCATTAAGCGAGATTGTTGGAAATAAGCCTTTGCCACGAACAGAAATTATTAAGAAAATGTGGGATTATATTAAAAAGCATAACCTGCAGGATAGCAAAAACAGGAGAATGATTAATGCTGACGACAAACTTAAAACAGTGTTTGGTGGAAAAGACCAGGTTTCAATGTTTGAATTAGCAAAAATTGTAAATAACCACGTTAATAAATAACCTGGTATTATAAAATTTAAGTCTAACCGTGGCTTTGCCAAAACAACCGGATTTAAAATATTAAGGAGGCCCGTTTGGACCTCCTTAATATTTTAAATCAGCCACAAAACGGCCTTAATATTAATCTTGTTTATAGCATTAATAACTTCTAAGTTTTCCAATAGAAGTTTCCAGTGAAGTTTTTATTTTATCTATTGCACCTTTTAAGGCCTCATCTAAAGTATTTGCATGATGGGTTACAGCAATCGGCTGCATACCTTCAAGGCGGGCTTCCAACAAACAACGTTTATCTTTTTGCCCGCTTTTACTACCGTTTTCATCGTTTAAATGAACAACTACCCGTGTAACCTGGTTTTCAAAACGCTTTAATGAATTTGTAATGGTTTCTTTAAATCTTTCTATAAGATTTTCGGATCCTTTAATGTGGTTGTCCGAGTTAATTTGAATGGTCATATTTTCTCTAGGTTTTTATATGTGAATGTTTAAGGACTATCTCGTTCAAACTTACTTAAAATCATTGTGCCACCATCTCGTTGCTTTAATATAAGTAATCTTTAGCTTTTTCAAATAATGAGATCTCTGTAAAATAGATAATATAGAATGTGCCCCTAAAAATATTCTAATGGTATATTTGAGGCTTTTCAAAATATCTGTTTAAGCAAAACTTCTTTTTACTTAAAGCAATAATCACTTTATTATGAATACACTTCAACTCATTTCATTTATTATAACCATTTCGGCATTGATGGCTTACCTTAATATCAGGTTCCTAAAATTGCCGGCTACCATTGGGTTGATGGTAATGTCGGTTCTATTATCGGTTGTATTATTAATTATCGGTTCGTATTCCAATGCTGCAGGATTTATGCAGCAGCTTTTGATTAAAATTGATTTTTCCGATTTTCTTTTGGATTTTATGCTGGGCTTTTTACTTTTTGCCGGTGCTTTACATACCGACATAAACCGTTTAAAAAATGCCAGAGGCCCCATTATAACTTTCGCAACTGTAGGAATTATCATTTCTACTTTTTTGGTAGGTGGGGCTGTTTATTTATTAATTCCACTTTTTTACCAACCTGTCGATTTTATACACTGTCTTTTATTTGGCGCGTTAATTTCTCCAACCGATCCTATTGCTGTATTGTCCATTCTTAAAAAGGCAGGTATTTCCGAAACAATAGAAACCCAGATTGCAGGCGAATCATTGTTTAACGATGGCGTAGGTGTGGTAATATTTTTAACCCTGTTTAACATAGCCAGTAAAGGTTTTGCAGAGGTTTCAACTTCGGAGGTGGTAATTTTATTGTTAAAGGAAATTGTTGGTGGAGTAGCATTTGGTTTGCTACTGGGTTATGTGGGCTTTAGAATGCTTAAACGAATTAATCATTACCAAACCGAAGTGCTCATAACTTTAGCTATGGTAATGGGCGGTTCTGCCTTAGCCCCGCTTTTTCACTTTTCAGGAGCGCTGGCAATGGTTGTGGCAGGTTTATTTATAGGTAACAAGGGAGCGCTTGAAGCAATGTCGGCCGAAACAACCGATTATATGTACAAATTTTGGGAAATGGTAGACGAGATTTTTAACGCCATGTTGTTTGTACTTATTGGTCTTGAATTATTAATTATTCCCTTTGAACAGTCGTTTCTTTATATAGGAATGATTGTAATTATACTGGTAATTGCCATCCGTTTTATATCATTAACTATACCTTCTGTCATCTTTCGGTTTAAATACGAGTTTCCCAGAAAAACATTTATAATAATGACCTGGGGTGGCTTGCGTGGCGGTATCTCTATTGCACTGGCATTATCGCTACCGCATGGCATGGAGCGAAACCTCATTCTTTCTATCACTTATATTGTTGTATTGTTTTCCATTTTGGTGCAGGGCTTAACCCTGGGTGGGGTAGTAAAAAAATTGAAATAATACGAAGCATCATTAAAATGTTCTTGCAAATAAAAGTGAATATTTTGTACCCGGCATCAGCTCAATGGGCAACATCGTTGCGTCGCACACTTGTACTGAAAAACATTATTGGACAAATATGAACATGAAGTTGGTGCATTGTAATCTGTAACTGATCGTTGCGCTATGTACATACGTACAAGTGCTACCGTGTGTACACAAAAGTGTGATGTTTAGATTTTTAAATTTTAGAAATAGAAAACGGCTGGTTGCTCCAGAGGAGCATCCTGTTTATAGTAGATCTTTTTTTGAAGTTTTTCAGCTCCGTAGGGGCCACCTATAATTACGTAATCAGGAAGCACCTACGGAGCTTGAAAAATCGTTTTTGTATGATTTTTATAAACAGGGTGCTTTTACAGAGCAAAAATAAAAAACAAAGAAGTTGTGTGCACACGGTAGTA
Organism: Chitinophagales bacterium; assembly: GCA_038256825.1. Lineage (GTDB taxonomy): Bacteria > Bacteroidota > Bacteroidia > Chitinophagales > Chitinophagaceae > Segetibacter. The sequence continues at coordinate 3,520 of JBBSJX010000233.1, read as the reverse complement.
ATTACATCTACCGTGTGTACATATCTTTATTTGTCGTGCAGGGACATTTGGTAGGTAGAAATAATTAAATTATTTATGGTATTTACGTTCCAAAGGAACGTTTCGTGCTTAATTTATAGCACCATACGTCCTTACAGGACGATGAATATTCTAATAGCATTAAATCTACCGACCAAATGTTCCGCTGGAACATTGATTATATTTTGCTTTTAAAAGATGTGTATACACGGTAGGTAGATACAGTGGGGCACAATTAAATTTAATCGTTGATATTTAACAACCTGTACAAGTGTGCGACGCAAGAATGCCGCCATTTTGTTGCTGTTGGCTAACAAAAAAAATTCATAAACTATTAGTGTTTCCTATAATTGATTAGCTGCAATGCAAGTAAACTTATAAGGGATACTATTATCTACATTTTTTATATAGTCTTTTTACCTACTTTCAGTTTATTAATTTTCAACGAATGCTGGTTAAAACTTTCGGTAGTGCGGTTTATGGTGTGGAGGCTATAAATATTACTATTGAGGTAAACGTAGCTGAAGGCCAGGGTTATTTTTTAGTGGGTTTACCCGATGGCGCTATTAAGGAAAGCCAGCAACGAATTGATAGCGCCATTAAGAACAATGGCTTGCGGATGCCCCGGATAAAAATTGTGGTTAATATGGCACCCGCCGATATTAAAAAAAGTGGGTCGGCCTTTGACCTGCCCATAGCCCTGGGCATTTTGGGTGCAAGTGAACAACTTGAAAACACCGATAGTTTAAAAGATTATGTAGTAATGGGCGAGCTGAGCCTTGACGGGGCTATTCAACCAATAAAAGGCGCTTTGCCCATTGCAATACAGGCACGCAAAGAGGGTTTTAAAGGTTTAATACTGCCCAAAGCAAATGCCCGGGAGGCAGGTATGGTAAACAATCTTTTAGTTTATGGAGTAACACATTTGCAGGAGGTGATTGACTTTATAAATGATGAAAACTCACTACAACCGGTTGATATAAATACAAGGGAGGAGTTTTATAATTCGCAAAACCAGTTTGATGTTGACTTCAGCGATGTTAAAGGGCAGGAAAATATAAAACGAGCCCTTGAAATTTCGGCGGCCGGTGGGCATAATGCTATTTTGATTGGACCGCCGGGAGCAGGTAAAACCATGCTGGCACAACGGCTTCCCACCATATTGCCTCCATTAAACCTGCAGGAAGCACTGGAAACAACCAAAATTCATAGTGTAGCCGGAAAGCTTCCTGTAAATGCTTCCCTCATAAACAAGCGTCCATTCAGAAGTCCGCATCATACTATTTCGGATGTAGCCCTGGTTGGCGGAGGCAGTGTGCCACAACCGGGCGAAATTTCGCTGGCTCATAACGGGGTTTTGTTTTTAGATGAATTACCGGAATACAAACGCACGGTTTTAGAAGTAATGCGGCAACCTATGGAAGAGCGTAGGGTAACCATATCGAGGGCGAAGGCTGCACTGGATTTTCCTGCTAATTTTATGCTTATTGCCAGTATGAACCCATGCCCATGTGGGTATTATAACCATCCCGATAAAGAATGTACCTGCCCACCGGGAGCTGTTCAAAAATATTTAAATAAAATATCGGGGCCTTTGCTGGATAGAATTGATTTACATGTTGAGGTAACCCCCGTATCGTTTACTGAGTTGAGTAATAGCAATAAAGGCGAAGCCTCCGATTGTATTAGGCAGCGGGTAATTAAGGCGAGGGCTATACAGGCATTACGTTATAGTAGTACACCCGGTATTTATGCAAACGCCCAAATGAGCAGCAAGCAACTCAGGGAAGTTTGTATTATAAATACAGCAGGAGAGGGCTTGCTTAAAAAAGCTATGGAAAAATTAAATTTATCGGCAAGGGCCTATGATCGCATTTTAAAAGTTGCACGAACCATAGCCGATCTTGCGGCAAGCGACGATATTAAAGTGGAGCATCTTGCAGAAGCAATCCAATATAGAAGCCTGGACCGGGAAGGATGGGCAGGTTAATTTAAAGTCAATTATATTTCACCTATAAAACACAATATGAAAAAGAGTTGTTCGATTGCATGTTTATTGTTGTGCCTGGGTATGTTGAATGGTTGTATTACTAAAAAAAGCCCGGTATCTTCTGTTAATGCTGGAGTATCCACTTCAGCAGTTTTGCCAAGTGTACCGCCAGGTTTTACCGCCACCATTATTGCTGAAAATTTAGCAGGAGCACGACATATGGCCGTAAATAACCAGGGGGGTATTTATGTTAAGCTTTCAAAACTAAAAGATGGTAAAGGGATTATTTATTTAAAAGATGCAAATGGCGACGGAAATTATAAAATTCAGAATGCTTTTGGCGATTATCCCGGCACAGGCATATACATCAGGGATAGCTATTTGTATGCATCATCCAACGAAGATGTTTACCGGTATAAACTAAATGCTAACGGCGAAGTAGAAAACCCGGATGCACCAGAAATGATTGTTACAGGGTTGGTTAATATGAAAAGGGATAATGCAAAATCCATTGCTGTAGATCATGAAAATAATATTTATGTAAATGTGGGGTCGTACCTGGGAGCCTGCCAGGTAGATCCCGGATCCAAACAATCACCTTTTCCTTGTCCCTTATTGGATTCTGTTGGCGGTATCTGGCAGTTTAAAGCCAACAAGCTAAATCAGCATTATGGCGATGCAGTTCATTATGCTACCGGATTTAAACATGTAGTGGGATTAGACTGGAACAGTAAAACCAAATCGTTATTTATTATGGAACATGGCAGGGACCAGTTGCACGATTTATTTCCTGAATATTATAGCGCAGATCAAAGTGGTATGTTGCCCGCCGAAACTATGTACGAAGTAAAAAAAGGTTCCAATGGTGGCTGGCCCTACTCTTATTATGATCATTTTCAAAAAAAGAAAATTCAATCGCCTGAATATGGCGGTGATGGAAAGAAGCCTGCTACATTACCTGCACAATTGCCAATTGTTGCATTTCCCGCACACCTTGCTCCTAATGGATTAATGTTTTATACCGGAAATAAATTTCCGGCAAAGTATAAAAATGGAGCGTTTATAGCTTTTCATGCTAAGTCGGCCGAAATACAGAAAGGATATTTAGTTGCATTTGTTCCATTTAACAATGGAAAGCCATCAGGATCGTGGGAGATATTTGCCGAAAATTTTGCGGTTGGTACCGATGTTCATAAACCTTGTGGCATCACCCAGGCGCCCGATGGTTCTATATTTGTTTCGGACGATGCGAAAGGAACGATTTATAAAATTAAGTACACTAAATAAGTGGTGAAAAATAAAATTATAAGAAGCTATTAGAAAAATTTAATTGTGTGGGGTTCGTTTAATTTTTTAAACCTATATGTTTTAAAAGAAGCAATAAAAAACCCTCTGAAAAAATCAAAGGGTTATAAGTCGGGGCGGCAAGATTCGAACTTGCGACCTTCCCGTTTTTAAGACGGGACGCGATAGGCATAAAAAAAAACCCTCTGAAAAAATCGAAAGGCTTTT
>JBBSJX010000232.1:0-6679 GCA_038256825.1 Chitinophagales bacterium | reverse complement strand
GGGGAAATTTTCTCCATGTATAACTTAAGGTATACCCAACCCAACCCGTTAGCCTGCCTTTTACTTTGTTTACAAAAAACTCGGTTCCATAACTCCAGCCTTTACCAAATGTAAATTCTTCCTCAGGATCTTTTAACGAAGGGGTATATCCTTCCTTATACTCAATCTGGTTATCCATGCTTTTGTAATAAGCCTCAACCGAAGTTTCAAACATATTATTGCTGAAGTTTCTAAAGTATCCCAGTGCATACTGCCAGCTTATTTGCGGCTTAACCTTTAATGTGCTCGGCACCCATAAATCGGTTGGTAAGGTGGAGCCGGCATTACTCACCAGGTGTATATATTGCAGGTTGCGGGTAATGGCAGCTTTTATGGATGATTGTTCGTTTACTGCATAACGCAAAGTAGCCCGTGGCTCTAAGCCTCCATACTGCTTAACCGACTGACCATTATTATAAACAGTACTATCTAATTTATTGCCATCGTTATCGGTTACAAATCCTTTGTAAGGGCCAACCTGCTGAAAATTACTATAGCGCAGCCCGTATTGTAATTGAAGTTTATTATTGATTTCCCAATCATCCTGCAGGTATAAACCCACCTCGTTGGCAAATTTGCGGTTGGCGTTATTGGGCGAAAATGTGGTACCACCTTGTTCGGCAGTAAGAATATTGGGCAAAAAAGTATGGTAGGTGTACAATGCACCAAACTTCAATTTATGCTCAGGCGATAAATAATAATCAAAATCTGTTTTGGCATTTAAATCCCGGATACCTGAAGACAGCTTAATAAAAAAATCGTTCTGTTTAGCGGCAAACGAAAAGTTGTAATCATTATAAACCAGCGACGTATTTGCAAATAGTTTCTGATTAAAAATATGGTTCCAGCGAACGGTTGCAGTTGAATTGCCCCAGGGAATATCGGTGCTGAACGACCGCTGCGTATTTCTGAAAGCAAAAACATCTTTACCTAAATAACCACTAACATACACCCGGTCTTTATCCGACAACTGGTAATTCATTTTAGCGTTGAAGTCGTAGAAATAATACCCGGAGCCATAAAAATCGCTCGATTTTTTTATAAAGGGTTTAGCCAGCGCATCAATATAAGTTCTGCGCGCCGAAAGAATGAAACTTGCTTTGTCCTTCTTTATAGGTCCCTGCAACGAAAAACGCGAAGATATAAGTCCGATACCCGCATCCAGTTGCAACTTGTTCAGGTTACCTTCCTTCATGTTTATATCCACAACCGATGAAAGCCTGCCGCCATATTGCGCCGGCATTCCACCTTTTATAAGGGTAACATTCTTTATAGCATCTGCATTAAATATGGAAAAGAAACCAAAGAGGTGGCCGGTATTATAAACCACTGCGTCATCCAGTAAAATCAGGTTTTGATCTGGGCCGCCACCCCTTACATAAAAACCCGCATTGCCTTCACCCGCATTGCGAACGCCGGGCATTAGTTGCAGGGTTTTCAAAATGTCCACTTCGCCCAAAAAAGCAGGCAGGTTTTTAGCGGTTTCCATGCTCAGGTCAATCTTTCCCATCTGGGCATTTTTTACATTATTATCCCTCCTGCGCCCCACCACCGTAACCCTTTCAACTATAAAATTCCGCGGCAACAGCAAAACATCCAGTTGGCGGCTACTATCAAGGTTTACCTGGAACTGCCGGGTAACATACCCCACAAAACTGCAGGTAACTTCATAATTGCCGGGTGAAATGGTTAAGGAGTAAAAACCATATTGATTGCTGGTAACACCTTTGCCTAGTTCTTTAATGCTAAGGTTAGCCCCAATTAATGTTTCACCTGTAAGCGAATCCTTAATATGTCCGCTTAAGGTTATTTTTTGACCAAAACCCTGACCAAGAAGCATTAAACCTAATAATATTAAAAAGCTTTTTTTATACATCTGTTACAGTTGCTGTTATTAACAGCATTTGAAAATAAAAGTTGAAGTAAAATAATCATCCAATTATTCCACAAATTCAGTTATGGTTATTAATTTTTGGTAACCAACAGTATAACTACATTCATCATTCTTGCGTCGCACACTTGTACTGTTGTTAGGCCAATCATCCTAGCAAGATCTTGCAAAAATTAAACTATCATTCAATAATTACTTTTCACAGCCGATAACGTGGTAACCTTATAGGAATCAAAGCCGTCTAAGTAAAAGTAAGTGAATCGCCAGAGGTCGTCAAGCTACAACAACGCTGATTACTGATATAATGCTGGCAACCAAAATACTTGTAAATCTCTCTTTTACCAGGTAAAAAAAATCCGGCCTAAAATAATACAATTACTTAAGGCCGGAAAACTAACAGATTATAATATCAATCTATTTTAAATCTTAACTCAATAAATAAGCCGCGGCATAAAACCTTGATTTAAGCGATTATCTAAAATCCAGAGAATCTTTGACTTCTCCGCAGGTCAACATTTTTTTACCGAAATAGGGATTTTTAATGTCAGACGATTTGCTCAACCAATAACCACCTGCATCGTTAAAAGCCATAGGGCAAAATTGGTGGTAAACCTTTTCCCTATCGTACCTAACTGTTCTTACCAAATCATACATATTATCGCTGATCATCTGGAACGATTTACGCTTTTCATCCATGTTTTTTTCGCCGGTTAAAGCTTTGGCTTCTGCGGCAATACTTCCAAAGTAACCGTCGGCCATCTGGCCAATACTGCTGTCACCTTTTAAACTATTTATAGGAAAACTATCGGCTGCAGCAGCTAAAAGCTGTGCTGAATTATTGGCCATTGTATCGTTAGTTAATACCAATGCATCTTTTAAATGATAATAATTATCGAGTAAGCCCGCAAAAGCGGTATTAAACTCAGGCGAGTTATTTGTTTGCGAAATGGGTTCGTCGGCAACGGTTTGTTCTACTTTTTGGTCATCGCCGGCACACGAAGCAAATATTGCCAGTGCTATTACAATCATATATTTCCTCATAAAATAACATTTTGGCAAAAGTAAATCAAATTGCCATCCCATTGCATTACCGTACTTTTGCACACTTAAAAAATAAGGTAAGTTTTACATTTTCAATCGGTAACTGTTAAGTGAAATGTTGATAGTAATGCCTGCAAACGCTTGGAGTTTAATAAAAAGTGAGTTTAATTTATGTTACTAGGCCTTCAAAATGTTACGTTCGAGTTTGGTGCCCGCACCATTGTTAGTGAAGCTACCTGGCATATTCAGCCAGGAGACAGAATTGGTTTAATCGGTTACAATGGTACCGGAAAATCAACCCTGCTTAAAGTTTTGGTGGGCGAATACCAGCCTTCCATTGGAACCGTTGAAAAAAGCCGGGAAACAACTATTGGATATTTACACCAGGACTTATTAAGTTTTGACACAAACGAAAGCATTACAGAAGTTGCTTTAGGTGCATTTGAAAAAGTAAGGGCTGTAGAAAAATTAATTGAAGAACTGGGATTAGAATTGGAAGCTAACTCTGAAGATGAGGCTCTTTTGATTAAATATACCGATGCCTTGCATGAAATGGATGTTCTGGATGGTTATACCATTCACCACAAAACCGAAGAAGTTTTGCATGGTTTAGGATTTAGTAATGCCGATTTAAAAAGACCATATAAAGAATTTAGCGGCGGTTGGAGAATGCGGGTACTGCTTGCAAAAATGATATTGCAGGCGCCGGATGTGCTTTTACTGGATGAACCTACCAACCACCTTGACCTTCCATCAATTGAATGGCTTGAAAAGTATTTGTTAAGTTATAAAGGAAGTGTGGTTATAGTAAGCCACGATAAATACTTTTTGAACAGGATGGTAAATAAGATTGTTGAAATTTACCAGCGCCAGTTAAACATTTATACCGGAGATTACGATTATTATGAGCGTGAGAAGTCGATAAGAATTGAAATGCAACAAAAAGCATTCGAAAACCAACAGGACTTCATCCGCCAGCAGGAACGATTTATTGAGCGTTTTAAAGCAAAAGCAAGTAAGGCAGCCCAGGCCCAAAGTGTACAAAAAAGGTTGGATAAACTGGATGTAATTGAAGATGTGCAAATGGAAAGACCCGACTTACGCATCAACTTTCAGGTAGACAAGATACCAGGGAGGGTTTTAGTATCATTAAAACATTTAGATAAGCAGTTTGGCGATAATGTAATCCTAAAAAATGCAACCGCCGAAATTGACCGTGGAGATAAAATAGCGTTGATTGGAGCTAATGGAAAAGGTAAATCAACCTTGTTAAGAATAGTTGCAGGGGTGGAAAATTTTGAAGGCGATAGGGTTTGGGGACATAATGTAGATGAAAGTTTTTACGCCCAGCACCAGTTGGAAGCCTTAAACCTTAACAACACCGTTTTAGACGAACTTAAAGATGCCGGAAGTAAAAAGACAGATCCTGAACTAAGAGCATTGCTGGGATGTTTCCTTTTTTCGGGCGATGATACCGATAAAAAAATTAAGGTTTTGAGTGGTGGTGAAAAGGCCAGGGTTGCACTTGCAAAAACCATTGTAAGTAAAGCCAACTTTTTAATGCTGGATGAGCCAACAAACCACCTTGACATGCACTCGGTTGAATTATTGGCCAATGCTTTAAATAAGTATGAAGGTTCAATTATACTGGTAAGTCACGACCGTTTCTTTATTTCAAAAACCGCCAATAAAATTTGGGAGATTGTTGACCAGGAAATTAAGGAATTTAAAGGTACTTATACCGAGTGGGTAGAATGGAATGAGCGTATGGATGCCCGGAAAAAACTGGAAGAAAAATCAAACAAACAGGATTCCAAACCCGAAGAAAAGAAAGTTGCTGAGCCCGATAAAGCAAAAAAAGATTTTAAAAAAGAAGTAGAACCGCAGCCTTCCCACAACCAAAAAGCCAACAATACACCCATTAACCGAGAGTTACAGCGCGAACTGCAAAAGAACCAAAAAAGACTACAGCAACTGGAAGCTGAATTATCAAAAGCGGCAAGTGAAAAACTTAAGTTAGAAGCAGCAATGGCGGCTCCTGAAAATTATACCGATAAAAACAAGTTTAAAACAATTGAAGCAGCTTATTTAACTGCCAAGCAAGCCCTCATAAACCTGAATAAGGAATATGAAAGCCTGTTTGAAAAAGTTTTGGAATTAGAAGAAAAGGCTGGTTAAGATTCCTGCTGTTGTAAGGTTTCTTTTGCTTTAATAAAATCACTAACCAGGTAACTGATTAGTTTACCTGTTAAATGGTTTGTTCTTCCATCCGATAAGTTGCTTGCTCCTTCACAAATGTGCAGGTAAGCCGTTTGTGTATCCATAGCCGTTAACGACACAAATTGTCGTGCATGCAAGGCACTAATACCACTTGGTGTTGAAGCGCTTGATAACGAGTTTTCAATACAATCCAGGTCTAATTCAATACCGGTAAAAGTGTCATCAGTAAAACCGGTTACATGGGCAATCGCCTGCAAAAAGCTACGCTTTTCATGAATAAAAATATCCTCGTAAGTTAAAATATCAATGAAAGGATTGTTTACCACATCCATCCAGATGTTTTGGGTCATATAGCTTTCGTGCACACCAATTACGCAGTATTTTTGCAGGTATCCGTCTTCTTCGGCATAGCTAAAACCATTGCCGCTGTGCCTGCCTTCCAATGGCCTAAAATCAGCGTGGGCATCCAGGTTAATACTATTTATTGAGGCAAGAGGTACCTTACCTGATTTAAATAATCCTTTCGCTGCTCCACGAATAATAGGGTATGAATTATTATGGCCCCCTCCTATTACAATGGGTATTTTATTGTATTCGGTTATTAGCTTTATTAAAGGTTCAACTGCTTCGTCAACTGTAAACAAAGCATGCCGGTATGCATCAATCCGCTCTTCACTATCCTGGGCATTTTGCTCAATAAGGTTTGAGAGGTCTGAAAAGTCGAAATGACCTAATAGTAGAATATTGTTGCCCTGCAAAAAATCATTACTCTGAATATTTAAAAATGCATCCAAAAAAGGCGTCCATGCTGTATCTGTACCACCTAAACCATAATTTGCCTTTACACCTATATCCTCCGGTATTCCAATTATTACAAACCTGGCCGATGAATTTTTAAGCGAATTTTCAATGTCGTTTGCATCGTCAACAACCTGCACTCTTTCGCCCAGTTTGGTTTCAAACTTGCGTATTTTGGTTTGAGTAGAGATGTGTTTTTTATTGTAGCATTGAAAATATCTCTTAAGTACCTTGTGGTTTTTGGGTGCGGCAGTTTCCATAGATGCAGTTTTAGTATTGTTGAGAAATGAAAAGTTACTGATTGAAATTAAAGTAATTTTTCATTTAAAATTTATTCTTTTAATCACCGGAAAAAATAAAATCACAGGTCAAAACCAAATTTAAACACCTACTGAAAAAAGTAAACCATCCAGGCAGTTTTATATTTTTTAATACCAACAGCAGCTACAATGGCGTCATCGTTGCAGTCTTGTCCGACCTCTGGTGGTTCGCATTCACTTTATCATAGTAGTAATTTAAGCTATTGGTTAAGTAATTAATAAGTTGGTGAATGCTTAAGTAAATATTCCGAAAACATCTATTTACTCTGCCGCAACGTATTTATACAAATACTTGTCTACTAATAATATCCAGCAGAAAATGTTAAATCACCTTCTCAAAAATGTACAATCTAAACGTTTTACATTTTAT
>JBBSJX010000231.1:0-6683 GCA_038256825.1 Chitinophagales bacterium | reverse complement strand
GATTGGCCCTGGATAATACGCCGGGCTGAAAAAAGAAAGTAGCATTGCTACCCTGCTCATGGTGATCGGTAAAAATATTGGGCTTCCACTGATGAAAAAGTGCCAGCCTGTTTTGGCTTTCAACATGCTGTGCCGGCAGCCAATCGCGGTTTAAATCAAAAAAATAATGGTTAAACCTGCCACCGGGCCAAACCTCGTTAAACTCCCGTGCGTGGGGGTCGGTAACCGGGGTTTTGCTTTTGTGCATATTGGCCCAGGTTGCAAAACGATTTAATCCATCCGGATTAAACGAAGGATCCATAAGAATAACGGTGTTTTTTAAAAGCTCATCTACTTGCGGACCTTTGGCAGCAGCCAGGTAGTAAGCAGCCAGTAACGATGCATTAGCGCCACTGCTTTCGTTGCCATGTATACTATAGCCCATCCAAACTACAGCAGGCATATTGTCGGTATTTACGGTGCCCGACTTAGAAGGATCGCTTAATAAAATATGCTGCCTGCGAATTTCCTCAATCCTTCTTTGATTTTCAGGCGATGTAATCACCAGCAAAAGTTGCGGTCGCCCTTCATAAGTAAATCCTGTAACCTGCATGGTTACACGGTCAGATGCTGCATCAACAGCTTTCATATAATTTACCAGCCTGTCGTGGGTAACATGCCATTCTCCTACCTCGTGGTATATTATTGATTTTGGTGTAGGAATTGCCTCATCGTACGTAACATTTTTAGGCAGGTAATAATCTAATCCCTGCGCAAAAATTTGGTGACAGCTTATTAAAAGCAATAAAATAAATAAAGTCTTCCTCATTCAATTATAAGATTTATGGCGTGGAAGTTATTTATGTTTAACCAATTAATGCCAGTAAAAAGCTATTGAATAATTTTTATGGACCTGGCAGCATAGTTTCAATGAAGCTTTACTTGCGTCGCACTCTTGTACATTATAAGGGTTATTGTGCATTAAACTTAAACACACTTGAAGCAAATTTTCTACTTCGTTTATTAATTAAACATTTCTAAAACAGCGTTAAATTCCCAAATTGTATTTAAACATTTTCAACGTTTTTTGGGCAATCTTAGTTTTAAATACTGAAAGATTAATTCCAAACAATACCATGATAAATTAATTTTACAACAAGAATAAAGTTTTATCAATTACGCAAACTCCTAATTATTACGACTCAATTTTCCTGAACGCAGGTTTAAATATGCCAACGAAAAAATTTTTAATTTTAAAATTGTTTTTCTATTCGGTTTTTATTTACCTTTGCCGTCCTTTAAAAAGAATAATATGGCAAATCACCAGGCAACAAAGAAAGATGTGAGGCAATCTGCAAAGCGCAGAGATCGTAATCGCTACTATGGTAAAACTACACGTAATGCTATTCGCGATATAAAAGCGGTTACTGATAAAGATGCTTTTTCTGAGAAATTGCCTTCTGTTGCATCAATGATAGATAAACTTGCAAAACGCGGAATTATACATAAAAATAAGGCCGCTAACCTGAATAGCAAATTAGCTAAAAGAGCTAACAAGGTTGCTGCAACAGCTACAGCATAAATTTTATATCAAATACTTTTTTTTGATAAACCCGCGATTTGCGGGTTTTTTTGTTTACCCGAACTAATGCATTGGCATCAACTTATAGCTTTAGCATTATAGCCAAAACCTTTACCAAACTATGGTTTGAAACGAAAAGAGCTTGGAATTAATAGAAAATGATATACGGCAAATGGTGTGGAATAAGCCGCCCCCAAAAAGTTGGGACTGACGCATGAAAAGATGCGGTACAAGTGAGTGACACAACCGGAGCCGAATAAAAGCCTGCTGTTTGTTCAAAAATAAAATTAAGTTATCACCCAAGCGAACTAGCGAGGGAACGTAACACAAAACCTGTTTAAATCTTTATTAATGGCACTGTAATCAACTGTGCCTTTATGCAGGTTAATAATTCGTTGTACAATGGACAGCCCTAAACCAAAACCTTTAATTTGTCCCGAGTTTTCTCCGCGAAAAAATGGGATGAACAATTTTTGCTTTTCTTCTTCGGTTAATTGCTTGCCCACATTTTCAAAATTAATTTTCATTCCGGTTTGCCTGGCATCAATAGTTATGAAAACTTTTCCATCCTCAGAATAATGGCAGGCATTTTTTACAAGATTTTGCAAAGCTGATTTTAATAAAACATCATTACCAAGTACCGTTAACAGTTTATCATTGTCGGGCACGGTGGTAAAATTTACATTTATTTGACACTGCGGATATATAATATTAATGCTTTCAATAGCATCGTACAAAATTTCATCAACCCGTATAGGAGTTAAATCTGATAAAGAAGGTAGCTTCTCGTATTTTGATAACAACAGCAGTGAATTGGTTAATTCAATCATATGCTGTTGATCTTCGCGCAACGATTGAAAAATTAAATTGCTTTCCGCGGGAGTTAAATTTTTATTTAGTGCCGCTTCTGTTTGGGCGAGCATACTACTAAGTGGTGTCCTCAGTTCGTGCGAGGCATGTTGTACAAAGCTTTTGCGCATTTCAAAAGCGTTTTCTAAACGGTCGAGCATGTCATTAAAATTCTGTGCAATTCGCCTAAGCTCCGTATTATGTTTACCTACCGGAACTCTTTCGTTTAAGTTGCTCTCGGATATCCGTTGCATTTGATTAGTGAGTTCGCCAAGCGGCTTTACAATTTGCTGTACATAAAAAAAAGCAAAAAGTCCGGAAAGTACCAGCCCACCACCCAAAGTAAAAAGCAAAACCGTTTTTAAATTATTAATTTTTCGCCTTCCAAATTTATCGTAAGCGGAGGCAATAACATAGCCCTGGTAATTGTTACTATTAAAGTATAAGGCCACCGTTTCCCTTTGATCTTCTTCAAAATAAATGGGCCCATCTTCTTTAACTTTCACAAATAAGTCATAACCAAAATCCGAAGCAAAGCCATCATTATAAGTATACAAACTACTATAACCGGTATCGTATATTGCCAGTTTTTCGTTTGTGAAAGCGAGGGATAATCTTCTATCTAATTCACTTTTCCGAGAATCTTGAGTACCGCTGGTGTCAAAAAAAAACCGGCTGCTTTGGATTGCCTGTTCGTTTATTCGTGCATAAAATTCATCCTGCCTGAACTTTTCGTACAATAAATAAATTGAGGTTACGGATATCATTAAAATGATAAACACAAACAAGCTGAAAAGCAAGGCGAAACGCAATCTAAGATTCATGGAATTATAATTCCTTTAAATAATAACCAAAGCCCGGTTTTGTGTGGATCAGCTTGCAATCAAATGGCTTATCAAGTTTATTGCGTAGAAAACTTATATAAACTTCTATAGTGTTGGTGCCCGTGTCAAAACTCAGACCCCAAACTTTTTCAAGTATCTCTTGCTTGGATATAACTTTACCTTTTGATTTTGCCAATAATACCAATAAGGCAAATTCTTTGGCTGTAAGATTAATAAAATGATCAGCCTTTTTTACTGTTTTATCAAGCAGGTCAATCTCTAAATCGGCTACTACTATTTTTTCTGTGGGCTCATTACTGGATTCGGCCCGTTTTAAAAACACCTTAATCCTTGCAAACAATTCATTAAAATGAAAAGGCTTTACGATATAATCGTCGGCACCCAGGTTAAATGCATCCATCTTATCCTGAATTTCGCCTAAAGCAGTAAGCATAATAATCGGCATATTTTTTTTTGCCTGCCTGAACTCTTTGCACAATGCCAAACCATTTTTATACGGCAGGTTTACATCAAGCAAAACCAGCGCATAATTATGCTGGGCAAAAAGTGTTTCGGCAACTAATCCATCATAGGCTACATCAATTTGATACCCCTGGCTAGTTAACTCTTCCTGGATGATTTGTCCTAATTTAGGCTCATCCTCTGCTAATAAAATCCTGTTGTTATTTTCCATTACTTTTATTGAAATTTCAAACTTTTAATGAAAAAGGTTTTACTAAGTATATATGCTTTGGTGATTTATACGTGTGCTGTGTCACAACAAGCGATAACCCCTTTTGAAAAATCAAGCGGTAAAAAAACGGCCTCATACGAGGAAATCATTCACTTCTATAATCATCTAGGAAAGCAATTTAGGACTATTTGTTTAAAAGTGTTCCACTCTACCGACTCTGGTTTTCCATTAAACCTGGTGTTGTTTTCATCTGATAAAACATTTGATCCAAAAGAGTGGCATAAAAAAGGAAAGATTGTTGTACTGGTAAATAACGGAATTCATGCAGGTGAACCAGATGGAATTGACGCGAGTATGATGTTATTAAGAGACCTGGCCAATGGAAAAATTACCGCACCCGATAATGTTGTACTAGCGGTTATTCCTGTTTACAACGTAGGCGGCGCGCTAAATAGAAATAGTTTTTCACGGGTAAACCAGGTGGGGCCCGAAAGCTATGGATTTAGGGGTAACGGGCAGAACCTGGATTTAAACAGGGATTTTACAAAAAACGATTCGAAGAATGCCCGTGCGTTTGCTCAAATATTCCATTACCTTAATCCAGATATATTTATAGATAACCACGTAAGTGATGGTGCAGATTACCAGCATACCATGACCCTGCTTTCGACCCAACACAACAAGTTGGGAAACGAACTCGGGAAGTTTTTGCATGATACACTAGAACCGGCTTTGTATACTGGTATGGCAAATAAAAATTTTCCCCTTACTCCTTATGTTAGTTTTGAAGAAGGATCGCCCGACAAAGGATGGGCTGCTTTTTGTGACCCACCGCGGTATAGCAGTGGTTACACTACGCTTTTTCAAACCATTGGCTTTACCTCCGAAACCCATATGCTAAAACCCTTTGCTGACAGGGTTTGGTCGACCTACGCATTAATGCAAACCATGCTTGAGGAAACCGCTAAGAAAAGCAAAGAAATAATTAATGCCAGAAAGCAATCCATCAAGGCAACACAACAGCAAAAAGATTTCCCTTTATCATGGAAATTGGACACTTCATTTCACGACATCATTCATTTTAAAGGTTACGAATCGGGTTATAAAAAAAGTGAAGTAACCGGGATGGACCGCCTGTATTATGATAAAAGCAAGCCATTTGAAAAAGAGGTAAAATATTACAACACTTTTGCAGGGCATCAATGGGTAACCGCACCAAAATATTACATTATTCCCCAGGGTTGGTGGCCTGTTTTAGATATTTTAAAACTAAACAAGGTGGAAATGAAAAGATTGCCACACGACAGCCTAATTGAAGTGGAAGCCTACCGGATTGAAGATTATAAAAGCCTTGCAAAGCCTTACGAAAAGCATCATAAAAATTATAACGTAAGTGTGGTTAAAAACACACAGAAAATAAAATTTTTAAAAGGAGATTATATTATTAATTGCGATCAACGGGCCCGACGCTACCTGGTTGAAATGCTGGAGCCCACAGGAGATGACAGCTTTTTTGCCTGGAATTTTTTTGACGCAGTTTTGCAACAAAAAGAAGGATACAGTGCTTACCGATGGGAAGATGTTGCAGCAGCTTTACTAAAAGAACGCCCGGAGCTGAAAAAAATATTAGAAGAAAAAAAATTGGCTGACACCGTGTTTGCAGCCTCCGCTGCCGCACAATTGGATTTTGTTTACAAAAATTCGCCGTATTACGAACCGGCGCATTTAAGATACCCGGTTTACAGAATACCGGCTAACTAATAATAATTTCTTTAGTAAGAAATGTTGTTTTGGAAAAGTGTAGGTTTAAGTAAAAGAGTTCGATGTATATTTTTGGAGAAGTGTAGGATAAAGTACAAGAGTGCGAACCGCCGGTTGTCGATATGGGAGCAAGAATGCTAAATAGTATTATTGATGCCATAAAAAAATTTTCACTAAAAATGTTGCATAATAAAAAGAGCGCTATCGGTTAGATCGCGCTCTTTTATTATGGAAAACTTATTCTTTAATTTGACTTTTTTACGCTTCCGCTACCCATAACATTTGTTTTTACCGCCCCATTTCCTTTATAATAAATATTTCCACTACCCATAATTTTGGCTGATAAATTAACATCGGCAAATACCTTTGCATCACCACTTCCAGCTATACTTACTTCAACATCTTCGGCTTTAAGTTCTTCGCCATCAAAATTTCCACTACCGGCAATAGACACCTCAACATTACGGGTTTCTCCGGCAATAGTAACATCGCCACTACCAGCAATAGACACCTCAACAGCAGGAGCATGCACGGGAATAGATAGATTGCCACTGCCCGTAACGCTAAAAGTTATTTTATCATCGGCAGTAAATTTAGCAGCCGACTTAACATCCCCGCTTCCGGTAACACTTATCTTTTCAATTGTTGGCGTGCTAATGTAAACTGTTATTTTGTTTTTGGAAACAAGGTTTACATTATCTTCATTTTCAATAATCAGCCAACCATCCTTTTCATCTGTATGAATAAATTCGTGAAGGTTTTCATCAGCATCAATCTTTATTGAAGTTTCACCAACGGATAACACCACGTTAATATCTCCCCGTATTTTTATATTTGCAGCCTGTTTAGCCGTGCGATTTTCACTCACAATATTTCCATTACCTTTTACCTTTCTGCTATCAAAAAAACAAGAAGACAATAGAAGCGAACTACAGCCAATAAATAAGAAGTTTAATATTTTCATTTTACATTTTTTGAATTAAAGTGCCAAAGT
>JBBSJX010000230.1:0-6696 GCA_038256825.1 Chitinophagales bacterium | reverse complement strand
TGGTTTATGTTAGATGCAAAAATTCCTGCAGGCGATCTCAATGACAAATGGACTAGTTATAAGAACCATTGTAAACTGGTAAATCCTGCAAATAAACGCCGGATGGAAATTATAGTGATTGGTACCGGCTTAGCTGGTGCTTCGGCCGCTGCTTCGCTGGGCGAAATGGGTTACAAAGTAAAAGCATTTTGTTTTCAGGATAGCCCGAGGCGTGCCCATAGCATAGCTGCACAGGGCGGTATAAATGCTGCCAAAAATTACCAGAACGATGGCGATAGCGTTTACCGTTTATTTTACGATACCATTAAGGGTGGAGACTACCGGTCAAGAGAAGCCAATGTGCATAGACTTGCCGAAGTAAGTAATTCTATTATTGATCAATGTGTGGCGCAAGGTGTTCCTTTTGCCCGCGAATATGGTGGCTTGTTGAGTAACCGTTCGTTTGGTGGTACACAAGTACAGAGAACTTTTTACGCAGCCGGTCAAACCGGGCAGCAATTATTAATAGGTGCATACCAGGCTTTGGAGCGCCAGGTAGCTTTGGGAAATGTGGTTATGTACAATCGCCACGAAATGCTTGATGTGGTTATTATGGATGGTAAGGCTCGTGGAATTATTGCACGTAACCTTATAAGTGGCGAACTGGAGCGGCATGCAGGGCATGCGGTTTTATTATGCAGTGGTGGATATGGTAACGTTTTTTACCTGTCTACAAATGCAATGGGCAGCAATGTAACTGCGGCTTGGAAAGCACATAAAAAAGGCGCACATTTTGCCAATCCTTGTTTTACTCAAATACACCCTACCTGTATACCGGTTAGTGGCGAACACCAGAGTAAGCTTACACTTATGAGTGAAAGTTTACGGAATGATGGTAGAATTTGGGTTCCTAAAAAAACAAATGATACCCGCAAGGCCAATACCATTCCCGAAGATGAAAGAGATTATTACCTTGAAAGAAGATACCCTGCATTTGGCAACCTGGTTCCGCGTGATGTAGCCTCGAGAGCTGCCAAAGAAAGATGTGATGCCGGTTATGGAGTAGGAACCTCACGCCAGGCCGTTTACCTGGATTATGCTGCCGCTATTGAGCGTTATGGTAAAATTGAAGCAGGTAAAAAAGACATGCAAAATGTTGATGAAACAACCATTATTGCTATGGGAAAGGATGTTGTAAAAGAGAAATATGGTAACCTGTTTGACATGTATGAAAAGATTACCGGCGAAAACCCTTATGAACTTCCAATGCGCATTTACCCGGCAGTACACTATACCATGGGTGGCTTATGGGTAGATTATGAATTACAAACTTCTATTAAAGGTTTATATAGTTTAGGTGAAGCTAATTTTAGCGATCACGGAGCAAACAGGTTGGGTGCATCGGCATTAATGCAGGGGCTTGCCGATGGTTATTTTGTTATCCCGTACACAATGGGTAATTACTTAGCTGATGATATCCGCACACCGCTACCATTAACCACAGATCCTGCTTTTGTTGAAGCTGAAACCGCTGTTGGTGACAGAATTAATAAGCTTAAAAATATTAATGGTAACCAAACCGTTGAAAGTTTTCATAAGCGCTTAGGAAAAATAATGTGGGATAAATGTGGCATGGCCCGTAATGCCGAAGGTTTAAACCAGGCCATTGCAGAGATCAGGAAATTGAAAGCTGAATTTTGGAGCGATGTTAGGATACCGGGCGATATTACTGAAATGAACAGTGAGTTGGATAAGGCCAACCGGGTAGCCGACTTTATTGAACTGGGAGAATTAATGTGTATTGATGCCCTAAACCGCCAGGAAAGTTGTGGGGGACACTTTAGGGAAGAATACCAGACCGAAGAAGGTGAAGCTTTGCGCGACGATGCAAACTATATGTACGTTGCTGCCTGGAAACTTAAAGGCGAACACGAGTGGGAATTGAATAAAGAAGAATTGAATTATGACGTGGTAAAACCAAGCCAGAGAAGTTATAAGTAATTTGAATTTTTAAAACCCGTATTTAATGTTTCAAAGTATCAAATTTTAAATTTTCAAATTATTATATGGAGCACTATAATATGAACTTAACGCTTAAAGTCTGGCGTCAGAAAAACAAAGTGGTTAAAGGCAATTTTGAAACCTACAAGGTAAAGGATATCTCATCCGAAATGTCGTTTCTTGAAATGTTTGATGTGCTAAACGAAAGTTTGGTAACTGAAGGAAAAGTTCCCATAGCATTCGACCATGATTGCCGCGAAGGTATCTGTGGATCGTGTGCCATGTATATAAATGGTAAACCCCATGGCCCCTGGAAAGCAACCACTGTTTGCCAGTTGCACATGCGTGCTTTTAAAGATGGAGATACTATTGTTGTAGAACCCTGGAGAGCCAATGCCTTCCCGGTTATTAAGGACCTTGTTGTTGACCGTTCTGCATTTGACCGGATCATTCAATCGGGTGGTTATGTTAGTGTAAACACCGGTAATGCGGTGGACGGGAATGCCATCCCCATCGACAAAAATGATGCTGACCGGTCTTTTGCGGCAGCAGCTTGTATTGGTTGCGGGGCTTGTGTGGCAGCATGTAAAAACAGTTCTGCCATGCTTTTTGTTTCGGCAAAAGTTTCGCACCTGGCACTATTGCCACAAGGCGCACCGGAGCACCATACCCGCGCTATAAATATGGTAACACAAATGGATAGAGAAGGCTTTGGTGCCTGCACCAACACAGGTGCCTGCGAAGCTGCCTGTCCTAAAGAAATTTCCATTACCAATATTGCCCGGTTAAACATGGAATACCTGGGCGCGTCCCTGGTAGTAGACGACAAATAAATTTTAACCCGATTATAAAAGGCCATCTGTTTAAGGTGGCTTTTTTTATAAATAATATTTTTTATGTCGTATACGGTTTCCGCACAAACGCGCATTGGTCACATTCATTTAAAAGTGTCCGACATTGAAAAATCACTGGCCTTTTACCAGGGATTACTTGGCTTTACCATTACCCAGCGCTATGGCACACAAGCAGTATTTATTTCTGCGGGTGGCTACCATCACCACATAGGTTTAAACATCTGGCAAAGTAAAGATGGTCCACCTGCGCCCACCCATAGTTGCGGATTATTTCACACCGCTATTGTATACCCAACCCGTAATGACCTGGCTAAAATATTACAACGACTGATAGATGCTGATTACCCCCTGACCGGCACGGCCAATCATGGTGTTTCCGAAGCCATTTATTTAAACGATCCCGATGGTAATGGAGTGGAACTGTATTGGGACACACCCAAGGAAGATTGGCCTTTAGATACTGATGGAAATTTACAAATGATAACAGCCCAACTCAATATAGAAAATCTATTAAACGAATTGTAGTTTTTTTTATGTAGCCGGCAGCAGGAAGTTCATCGGCTTTACTTGCGTCGCACTCTTGTACATTTTAAATTATGGCGGCATACTTACCCATAATTACAAATATTGCTGATGCATTTAAATTTACCGTACAAGTGAGTGACACAACGATGATGCTATGAAAAACCATAGCATGAAACCAAAATATATTAATTTGTATCGCACTCTTTTAAAATTTGCCATTTCAAAAAAACAAATTTTACCGCGATGACAAAGCATTTAACTACACTGGTTTTAATAACATTAATGATAGCTTGTAAAAGCACAAAAGATATGAAGCAAACAAATTATAACTGGCCAACAATTAAACCCCCGGTTGCAGAAGCTAAAGCGTTTGAACGCGTATTACATGGCGATACTACCGTGGACAATTATTACTGGATGATTGACTTTTTTAAGAAAGGCGCCGACAGTACCAAGGTGGTTGATTACCTGGCTGCTGAAAACGATTACGTGGATACTATGATGGCAGGCTCGCTGAATTTCAGGGAGCAATTGTATACTGAAATGAAGGGCCGCATTAAAGAGAAAGATGAAAGTGTACCCGTGTTTAAAAATGGCTATTACTATTACACCCGAACCGAGGATGGCAAACAGTATTATAAATATTGCCGCAAAAAAGGCAGCCTGGATGCTGCTGAAGAAATTTTATTAGATGTGGATGACATGGCAACGGGTAAAGCATATTATTCTTTATCGGGCGTTTCGGTTAGCGACGACAATAAATTTTTGGCCTATGGAATTGATGAAGTGTCGCGCAGGCAATATACCATTTACATTAAAAACCTGGAAACCAGCGAAACACTAAAGGATGCCATTGAAAATACCAGTGGCGATCCTGTTTGGGCTTCCGACAACAGTACCCTTTTTTATACATCCAAAAACCCGGTAACACTTTTATCGGAAAAAATAAAGAGACATATTAAAGGCACGGATGATAGTATAGATGTAACTGTTTATAATGAACTGGACAAGAGTAATTATATAGGGGTTGACAAATCGAAAAACGGCAGGTATATTTTTATTTATTCGCAGGCAACCTTATCAACCGAAATTAAATTTTTGGAAGCCAACAAACCCGGTGAAGCTTTCAAATCGTTTCAACCAAGAATGAAAGAAGTACTGTATAGCGTTACGCCGCTTGCCGATAAATTTCTAATTCTTACCAACTGGAATGCTAAAAATTTCAGGCTGATGGAATGCCCTTTAAGTAATACCGACAGCAGCCAATGGAAGGAAGTGATAGCCCACCGCGATGATGTTTTAATACAAGGCGTAGAAGAGTTTGAAGAGTTTATTGTTTTAAACGAACGAAAAAATGGCCTGGTGAAAATGAGGCTACGCAACTTAAAAACCAACAACGAGCATTATATTGATTTTGGCGAACCAACCTATGCTGCCAGCTTTGGCGCAAACCCTGAGTATAAAAGTAACACCGTTCGTTACATGTACACTTCGCTTACTACACCTATGTCAACCTACGATTACAGTATGGTTTCTCAGCAAAAAAAGCTGATGAAACAAACTGAAGTAGTGGGTGGCTACAACCCGGAACATTATGTAACCGAACGTTTATATGCTACCGCCGCCGATGGTACTAAAATCCCCATGTCGGTGGTTTATAAAAAAGGCTTCAATAAAAATGGTGCTGCTCCCCTGTTATTATATGGATATGGCTCGTATGGTGCAAGTATGGATGCAAGCTTCAGCTCCACCCGTTTATCGCTGCTCAACCGCGGCTTTGCCTATGCAATAGCCCACATTCGCGGCGGACAGGAAATGGGCCGTCAGTGGTATGAGGATGGCAAAATGATGAAGAAGAAAAACACCTTTACCGATTTTATTGATTGTGGTAAATATTTACTTGATCAGCAATACACCAGCAGCGAACACTTATTTGCAATGGGTGGCAGCGCCGGCGGTTTGTTAATGGGTGCGGTGGTAAATATGGCGCCACAATTATGGAAAGGGATTATAGCACAAGTACCTTTTGTTGACGTAGTAAATACCATGCTCGACGAAAGCATTCCCTTAACCACCAACGAATTTGATGAGTGGGGCAATCCAACAAATATGCAAGCCTACCAGTACATGAAAAGCTATTCGCCTTACGAGAATGTGGAGCGCAAGGCGTACCCGAATATGCTGGTAACTACCGGCCTGCACGATAGCCAGGTGCAATATTTTGAACCGGCAAAATGGGTTGCCAAACTCAGGTCAATGAAAACCGATAACAACGTTTTAATGCTTCACACCAATATGGAGTTTGGTCATGGCGGGGCATCGGGCAGGTTTGATTACCTGAAAGATATTGCCCTGAATTATGCTTTCTTTTTTGCATTGGAAGGGATTACAGAATAATTTTTATTGACAGGCAATAGAAACGCTATCCAGCATTTTTGTAGCCTGACCGCCTTTTGGCGGTTCACTCACTTGTACTTTAAGTTTTTTAATGAGCAATTCCTTTTTCCAGTTTAAACAGTTCACTGTTCATCAACAACATTGCGCCATGAAGGTATGCACCGATGCATGCCTTTTTGGTGCATGGCTGGCAAATACAATTAATACTAATGAGTTTAAGTCCATGCTGGATATTGGAACAGGAACCGGTTTACTAAGTTTAATGCTTGCGCAAAAAAGCAGTGCTGAAATACATGCACTTGAAATTGATGAGGATGCTGCAAACCAGGCAGCAGAAAATTTTGCAGCATCCCCCTGGAGCATCAGGTTACAGGTAATTGAACAACCTGTACAAATGTTTCAGCCACATAAAAAATATGATCTCATATTTTCCAATCCACCTTTTTTTGAAAACGATTTAAAAAGCCCTGACCAGCAACGAAACAAAGCGTTACACAGCACCTACTTATCGTCAGAAGCGCTAATATTATCTATAAAAAAACTGCTAAATCCCGAAGGAAAATTTGCTTTATTATTGCCGGCGCACCGTTCGGAACATTATGAACAACTGGCACAAAAAGCCGGTTTTACTTTACAGCAAAAAGTAAATGTTTGCCAAACCGAAAAGCATCCATTTTTTAGAGCGATGTTGTTATATGGACCTGCACAACACCTTATAGAGTCTGAAATAACCATCAAAGAAGGAGGAGACTACTCCACTGCATTTGTGCAGTTGCTTAAAGATTATTATTTGTATTTTTAAGTAATATTCCTAACTCTTACCTTCCAGAAAATCTTCCAGGTAATTATACGTTTCGGTCAGTTTTCCTTGTTTTACTATGGTGGCTCGTTCAATTATGGTTGAAGTTCCGGTACGTATATCATCCAGTATAAACTTAAT